>CAXBRX010000330.1:0-4105 GCA_963977835.1 uncultured Derxia sp. | reverse complement strand
TACGATCTGGGCAATTTCAAACCGGCGCTCGCAGGCAAGCCCGGGGTCGGTTTTCGGTATGCGCCCGCACCGGCGCCGTCGGATGTCGATTCTGAAGGGGTCTGGCTACAACAAGGCTATGTGACCGTCAGCCCATTCACCGGTCTGCCGGCCACGCCAACGCCCACGGTGGGCGCGGCATTGCAGCCTAGTCTGGATGCCGCGCTGACGGCGGCCTTCGCCAATCTCGTGCCGGCCGCACCGGCCAAATGAATCCGGGCGGCTGGCACTCGCCGCTCATTGACTGAGCAGGTTCACCCCATTGCTGCCGGCCGCGAAGTAATTGAAATCGCTGCCGTACAACAACGCGTACAAGTCTGACGTGGTGCCGCTCGTCGCGGCGGTCCAGGTCGCACCATCGGTGCCGTAAAGCAGCGTGCCGGCCGCGCCGGCCACGACGAATTGCGAGCCGTGGATGATGCGGTACAAGGTCTGGGTGGTGCCGCTGCTCACGGCGGTCCAGGTCACGGCGTCGGTGCTGGTCAAAATCGTGCCCGCCGCGCCGACCGCGACGTACACGCTGTTGCCGTAGATCGCATGGTGCAGATCGGCGGTGGTGCCGGTCGTGACGGCAGTCCAGGTCACGGCATCGGTGCTGGTCAGCATCACGCCGCCCGCGCCGAGCGCGATGAATTTGCCGTTGGCGAACGCGACACCATACAGATCGGCGGTCGTGCCCGAGGTCTGCGCCGTCCAGGTCACGCCGGAATCCGAACTCGTGACGATGACGCCGCCGGCGCCGACCGCCACATACTTGGCCGAGCCATACGTGACGCCGTACAGAGTCGCGGTGGTCGCGGCGTTGGTCTGCACGGTCCAGGTCGTGGCATCGGTGGTCGTCAGCACCTTGCCGCCGGCACCGACGGCCATCACGAGGCTGGAGCCGGTCACGGCGCCGTAAAGATCATCCGTGACGTTGGAGGTGGTGGCCGTCCAGGTCGTGCCTTTGTCAGCGGTCTTGTAGATTGCGCCGCCGTTGCCGACCGCGATGTAATTGGCATAGCCGTAGGCCAGGCCGCGCACATTCACGCCGCTGATCGCGGTGCCGGCGGTCCAGTTCACGCCCGCGATGCGCGGCACGGCGGAAATCGAGGCCGAGGCCGGGCCGGCCTGACTGCCGCCCTTGGTCGCGTTGATGATGAACGAGTAGGTGGTGCCGTTGGTCAGCCCGGAGATCACCTGGGGCGAGGTAGCGGGCCAGGTCAGGCGCGCGCTCGGAAACTGCAGGTAGTTGTCGCGCGTGATGCTGTCGGCCGCGGCGCTGAAGATCCAGTAGGTATAACCGGGCTGCTGGTCGAACGAGACGGTCACGTAGGTGTCGTGCGCAACGACGGAAACATTGGTGGGCGCCGAGGCGGGGCCATCGCCGCTGCCGCCGCAGGCGCTCAACAAACCGGCCAGCGCGAGGGCCGCGACGCGCATCAGGAACTTGGTCACGAACGACTTCTCCAAGAAAACGGACAGGCGGACGACGTCCGCAAACAGGGCGCTAGTCTAGCGTGCGCGGCGAAACGGCTCTTGCGCAAACGCGCCCACAGGTGTGACGGCGCGTGTCAGGCGCGGCGAAATCCGGCCCGCCAGCGGGCGTACAGCGTGTCGGCCAAGGCTTGGCTGGCCGCCAGATGCGCGGCAATGCCCGCACGCATCGCGGCGACCGATTGCACGGTCGGCAGGTGCGCATGCGCCTCGACATCGTTCCCCCCGTGCTCGAACCAGAGTTCGAGTTTGGCGCGATCGACCTCGATATGGAATTGCATGCCGAGCGAGCGCCCGATGGCAAAAGCCTGATGCGCGCAGGCGCTGCCCGTGGCGACCGGCACCGCGCCGGCCGGCAGCGCGAAGGTGTCGTGATGCCATTGGAACACCGTCGCCTGGTTGTGGGCGCCGAACCAGTCGCGCGCCGCCGCACCGTCGAGCGTGGCGATGCCATGCCAGCCGATCTCGGCGACCGGATTGCGCGTGATCGCCGCGCCGAGCGCACTTGCGAGCAATTGCCCGCCCAGACAATGGCCGAGCACCGGCAGATCGCAGGCCAACGCGGCGCGCAACAAGACTTCGGTAGCGCGCAGGCCGGGCAGCGGATCGTTCACGCTCATCGGCCCGCCGAGCACCGCAATCGCCGTCAGTCCGTCGCAGGTGGCGGGCACCGGCTCGCCTGCATGCACATGCACCACGCGCCAGCGTTCGCCCTGGGCATCGAGCCAGGTGCCCAGATACGCAGGGTCGTCATGCGCGTGGTTTTGCAGCACCAGAATCATGGTCGGGTTCAGGCCGCCAATTCTTCGAGGCAGGTATCGAAAGCCGTGATCAACCGACTGACATCGACCGGCGAAGTCTTGGGGCAGACCAGCAACATGTTGTGGAACGGCGTGATCAAAACGCCGCGGTTGAGCAGATACAGATGGATGAAGGCTTCGAGTTCGTCATGCATCGCGGCGCGCGCGGCCTGGGCATTGCGTGGCGCTTCGGTGCAGAACTGGAATTCCATGCGCAGGCCGAGTTGCGTCACCTGCCAGTCGAAACCGCGCCGGGCGATCGCCGCGCGCAAACCTTTGGCGACCAGGTTCGCGCGCTTGAGCGTATCGGCATACAAGGCGTCGGTCATCAAATGTTCGAGCGTGGCGCGCACCGCGGCGAGCGCGAGCCGGTTGCCCGACAAGGTGGTGCCGATGCCCGAATGGCCGGGCACCGCCGCCATCTTGGCCGCCTGCATGCGCTGGCCGAGCTCGGCCGTGAAGCCATAGACCGCGCAGGGCAGGCCGCCCGCGATCGGCTTGCCGACCACCAGCGCATCGGGCGCAATGCCGTTCTGGCGCGCCCAGCCGCCCCGGCCGGTCGAGATCGTGTGGGTCTCGTCGAGCACCAGCAGGCTGCCATGGCGCAAGGTCAGCGCGCGCGCTTGCTCCCAGAAGCCGTCATCGGGCAAGACCATGCCGCAATTGGTGAGCGCAGGTTCGGCCAACACCGCGGCCACCTGGCCGTCGGCGAGCGCGGCTTCGAGCGCCGCCAGATCGTTGAACGGCACGACGCGCGTGTATTGCGTGAGGTCGTAAGCCTGGCCGAGCAGGCTCGCGCGCGTGGTCGGCTTGCCGTCGACCAGATCGACGAAGACATCGTCGACCGTGCCGTGGTAACAGCCGTCGAAGATCACGATGTGCTTGCGCGCCGTGACCGCGCGCGCCCAGCGCAGGATGAAGCGATTGGCATCGGTCGCGGTGGTCGCAAACTGCCACATCGGCAGACCGAACACGCGTTCGAGCTGCTCACCGACCTCGACCGCATCGACGCCCGGCATCATCAAAGACAGTCCGCGCGCGCTTTCATGCGCGATTGCGGCCGCGACCGGCGCCGGGCTGTGGCCGAACATCGCCGCGGTGTCGCCGAGGCAAAAATCGACGTAATCGATGCCGTCGACACAGCGCAGATGCGCGCCATGCGCTTCCTGCACGAATACCGGCGCGGGCATCGGCCAGTCCTGCATCCAGTGCATGGGCACGCCGAACAGAAAAATCGCCTTGGTTGTGTTGGTCGAGTTGGCGTGTGATGTCGGCGGCTTTTTTCCAGTCGCGGCTGCGTTCGTAAATGCTCAGCAAGGCCAGCAGCGCCTGTGGCGCCAATCGGGTGGTGAGCAAGGGCTGCAAAGCCGCTTCGGCGCGGTCCAGAATGCCAGCTTTGACGAAGTCCAGCGCCAGATCGTGTTGGGCGCGTTCGCGGTCGGCTTGGCTTAAGTCGGCGCGAGCCAGCAGGTGTTGGTGAACCCGCACGGCACGTTCGAATTCACCACGGCGACGAAACAAATTGCCCAAGGCAAAGTGCAGTTCGGAGGTGTCCGGGTCGCGTTGCACCGCTTCGATGAACGCATCGATGGCCTGGTCTTGTTGCTCGTTGAGCAAGTGATTGAGGCCTTTGAAATAAGCCTTGGGGTTGCTGCGGTTTTCCAGGCGCAGTTGGCGCAAATCCATGCGTGAAGCCAACCAACCCAGCACAAAGGCCAAGGGCAAGCCAATGAAGATCCAGCCGATGTCAAGGTCCATAGTGCTCGGGCAACGTGGTCGGCGACTCGTTT
>CAXBRX010000329.1:0-4107 GCA_963977835.1 uncultured Derxia sp. | reverse complement strand
GCGCAAATGTTTCAGGCGAGGAAAGGAGGTGCGCGCGAACGCGCGGCGGCCCATTGGAACAACGGGCGCGGAGCAACGAAGTACAGGCGGGGTGCAGCCTCGCGAATCACGGAGGCCACCACGACCACGGGCACGACCGGCATCACGGCCACCGAACCCGCATGCGGCACGCAATACGGACAGCGCGGTGTGTCGGCCGATTTGGCCGGGCCCGATTGTTTGCCGGCGTCGTCGGAGGCGACGGCGTCGAGCACGACATAGCGCGGGCCGAGCGCGCTACAAATCTCGAGCCATCCGTCGGCCAGACCGCCGTTGGCACCGAGCAATTGCGAAACGCTGGGCGCCAATGCATTGAGCAGGACCGCGCAACACGCGATCCAGATCAGCAACGGGCGACGCACACGCAATTTCATGGGGCGCGAGTGTAACCAAACTGCCATCCACCTCACCACCGATTTGGCACCACCGCCCTGCACTTTGGGGAGGAATCCCAAGGGGATACGCCGGGGCTTGACGCAAATCAGTTGGCGCTGCGCGAACGCGTACGCCAAGCCGCCAGAAACGCGAGCGTGACGCGCGCTTCGTTGGCCTCGGCCAGCCCGCTGCCGAAGAAAGCACCGACCTGGGCATGGTCCTGCCCACCGGCGAGGTCCGACACGCTGCGCATGGCAATGAACGGCACGCCGTTGGCATACGCGACCTGCGCGAGCGCGGCCGTTTCCATGTCGACCGCCTGGGCCTGCAATTGCGTTTGCAGGTAGGCGCGGTAATCGGCATTGGCGAGGAAGGCATTGCCCGAGACCGCGCGCCCGCCCACTTGCAGACGCGGTTGTTCATTCACGCACAACGTGGGCGCTTTCGGTCCGCAGCGCTGCAGATCGGGCGCGAGCGTGCGCGCCACCGCCAGCATGCGCGGGTCGGCCTCGTAATCGAAACGGAACTCGCCTTGCGCCGGACCACCCGGCGCATGCACTTCGGTATCGCGCATATACCAACCCGTGGGCACTGCCCCGGCGGAGGTGGGCACACGGAAATCGGGCCGTACCGCGCCGCTGGCATCGCGCGCCAGGCGCAAACCCAGGCAACTCACATCGCCCACCGCGCCGCAAGCCGCCGGCACATTGGCGTCGCCATTCCAATAAACCTCCATCGGCATGGCCCAGCGTTCGGGCACGACCACATCGCCGATGTGCAAGGCCGGATCGACGCCGCCCGCGATGCCGCTCATGATCAGGCGCTCGATGCGGAAATGATCGAGCATGCGTTGCGTCGTCATCGCGGCATTGACCATGCCCACGCCCGAGAGCGTGATGACCACGCGCTGGCCTTGCAATTCGCCGGTGGTGAAGGCGCTGCCGCCGATGGACCACAAGCGCTTGTGCGCGGTCTGGGCGAGCAACAGATCGGCCTCGGCGCCGAAGGCCGAGACGATGCCGATGCGCGGCGTGCATTCGCTCAGGCAGCGCGGCGCGGCGTACGCCGCTTGCGCGAACAAGGCCGGCACCAGCGCGAACGCGACCCGCCACCAGACGCGAACGACAGACCGTGCAAACGAATTGCGATGCAAAGGCATGGCAGGGTTCCTCCGAAGCTTGGACGCTCGCGATGATGCCATTGGCGCATGGCAGATTTACTGCCGCCAAGACGCCGCGCGACTTGTCACGCGCGCGACTGCTCTTCGGCGCCACCACTCGCAATGCCGGAGCCTTCATTCAGCATGGCAAGGAGGCGAACGATGTCGGCATGGCAACTCGTGCAACCGCCGCCCGCACGGGTATGCAAGGTTACTTCAGCGAGCGTGGGCAAGCCGTGCGATCGAATCGAACGCGCAATCTGCTCCTCATCAGCACCGACACACTTGCAAATCTGCATGGCTCGCTCTCGTGTATGCATGTCGCCGGCCCGCCAGTCGCAAGTCCGACATATCGCCTACGATCGCAAACGCCGTGCCACCGTCCGTTCAGTCGATGACGCGCGCGATCGAAAATCCGTCGTAGCCCTTGGCGCCGACGGTCTGCAAAGCGGTCGCCTCCAACCGCGGATGCGCCTGCATGCGCTCGAAGAAGCGCTGCACGCCTTGCACCGAGGGGTCGGCGCTGTGCGGATCAGCCACCGCGCCGTCGCGCACGACGTTGTCGCCGATGATGATGCTGCCCGGGCGCGCGAGTTTCACGGCCCAATCGAGGTAGTGCGGGTTGTTGGGCTTGTCCGCATCGATGAAGATCAGATCGAACGGCGCCGCGTTTTCCCCTGCCAGCAAGGACAGTGTTTCGAGCGCCGGGCCGAGCATGATCTCCACGCAATGCGCGAGCCCCGCCGCCGCGATGTTTTGCGCGGCGATGCCAGCATGCAGCGCATTGGCTTCGAGGCTGATCACCTTGCCGCCGGGCACCAGCGCTCGCGCCAGCCAGATCGTGCTGTAACCGCCCAGGGTGCCGATTTCGAGAATGCGCCGGGCGCCGATCATGCGCGCGAACAAGGCGAGCAGCTTGCCCTGGTTGGGCGCGACCTGATGCGCCGGCAAACCGGCGGCGCGGCTGCGTTCCAGCGCGTCCAGCAGGGCAGCGTCCTGCGGCACCAGCATCGCCTCGAAATAAGCGTCGACCCGCTTCCAGGTTTGCGCGGCCATGCGGTTCTCCTCACGAAGCCCTGAACATGCCGTGCATGGTCGCACGAAGATTGCGTCAGTTGTCTGCCAGCCGCGGCCGCACCTGCTCGGCGAACAGGCTCAGCGCCTCGCGATTGGCCTGCATGTCGTAAGCCGCGGGCTTGAGCATCAAGGTGAAGTCGCCGAGCGCCGCGCGCAAAGCCTGCACGCGGTCCGCGCATTCGGCCGGATCGCCGATGATGGAAGTTGCGAGGATGCGTTCTTCATCGAAGGCTTCCGGGTTCTGGCCGAAAGGCAAGGCGCCACCGCGCGCCGCGGCCAGCGCAATGGCGGCGCCCATGTTGCGCGCGAAGTCGCGCACGAAAGGCACGGCCGCATCGATGGCCCGGCGCCGGTCGGCCGCGCAAAAGAAAAACCGCGAGACCGCGAATACGCCCGCACCGGCATCCGGGCGGCCGGCCGCGGCGAGCGCCGTGCGATAGGCGCCGACGAGTTCCACCAGCTTTTGCGTCGGCGCGGGCGAAGGCGCCATCAGCCCATGGCCGGACTGCGCCGCCTGCGCCACACCGGCCGGCGAGACGCTAGCGAGCCAGACCGGAATGCGCGCTTGCACCGCGCGCGGATAGACGCTCACGTCTTCGCATTGATACCAATGCCCCGAAAAACTCACATGCTCTTCGGCGAGCAGCCTTTGCACCAGCGCCAGCGCTTCGAGCATTTGCGCGCGGCTGTCGTCGGGCGAGACATGAAAATGCTTGAACTGATCGGGGAAAGGCCCGCCGCGCCCGACGCCGAGCAACAGCCGGCCGTTCGACAAAGCATCGACGGTGGCAGCGTCCTCGGCCACGCGGATCGGATCATGCATGGGCAACAAAACGGCCGCGGTGCCGAGGGCGATGCGCTCGGTCTTGGCCGCCGCATGCGCGAGCAAAGCGAACAAGGACGAACTCACGCTGAACCGGTTGAAATGATGCTCGGTGACCCAGGCCTCGTCGAAGCCAAGACGCTCCGCATGCACGATGGTCTGCATCGATTCCGCGATCGCATGCGCTGCATTGCCCGGTGCGCTGCCGAACAAAGGATTCTCGAAGTTGGCGAACAAGGCGTAGCGCATACGGGCTTTCAGGCGGTGGGCACGCGCAGGATGTGCGCGATCTGGGCGTCGTTCAGGTCGTGACCGAAAAAGCGCGCATAAAACTGCCGCGCCTGCGCCGCCAGATCCGCCAGCGTGACGCGGCGCAGCTTCGAGGGCTTGGCGTCGCCCTTGTAGTCGACCGCCGTGCTCAGCGACATCGGGTTCGGCGTGATCGGAACGCGCTCGCGGCTGGCCGTGGGCAGGTTCGGGGTGAATACCATCTATTCAGCTCATGCGCGCTACTTTGGTCTGAAGGACCTGCTGGGAATCCCGCGCGAAGTGGCGGGATTGGTGAGCTATTCGTTGCGCAGTTATTGAGTGGCGGAATGTAAGGCACTGGACGCGACGCTGATTCATGGCAATT
>CAXBRX010000328.1:0-4128 GCA_963977835.1 uncultured Derxia sp. | reverse complement strand
GCGGCCGCAGCGGCGCGCACCGCCGCGTCGTGCAGCAGATCATCGAAACTCACCGGGCGCGCGAGCCGCGCCGACAACTCGCGGCACAACAAACGCGCGACTGCATACGCGCCGCCGAGAGCCTTGAAACTGCCGAGGCCAAACCGCGTGCCTTCGTCCTTGTAATGCACGCTCGCAACGCCCATGGCGCGTGCGAGCGCGGGCAAGGCGGTCAGGGGCGTCGGCGCATAACCGGGCCAGCGCGTAATGGCGGCTTGCGCCTCGCCCAATGCGGGCGCGCTCAAGATGGCGCTGCGTGCCGCGCCGTAGGCTTCAGTGCGCGTGCGCGCCGGGTTGATGAAACAGTCGATGGCGATCGGGGCGAGAGAAGTGGAGGTCATGGTCAGGTCACGGTGCGAGCATCGGTCGCGGTATCGGGGTCGAGGTCATCGAGCGTTTCATGCAGCGCTTCGATACGGGCAAGGCGCTTGCGCGTGGTCGCGTCCATGCGGGCGGCGACTTCGCAAGCGATGAAATTCACGAGGCTGATCGGCGCCACATAAGCGTCGAAGATCTGCGCGAAATGGCTGGGGCTGCGCAGCACGGCAACGGCTTTTGCATCGAGGGCCGAGACCAGCACATCGGTCATGAGCACGATGGGAGTGCCGCCCGCATGGACCGCGTCGAGCAGTTGCGTCAGCCGGCGCGTGCGGCGGCGCAGATCGATGGCGAACACCAGATCGCCCGGTTCCAGATCGGCCAGCCATTCCGATTCGCGCCCGGCTGCTTCATCGACGAGGCGCACCTGCGCGCGCACCTGATGCAGCAATGCATGCGCATAGAACGCGACCGTATGTGCATTGCGATAACCGATCACCCAGACCCGCTTGGCGCGCGCCAGCCGTTCGATGCTTTGCTCGATCGCCGCCGCGTCGATGGTGGCCGGCACGCGGTCGAGGCAGCCCGCATCGCGCGCCGCATGCGTTTGCAAGCGCGCTTCGATGCCGCCGTGCTTGCGCGCCGCACGCGGCGCCATGCGATGCAAAGGCGCTTGCGGCGTGGCGGCCGCCCGCATCGCGGCGCGAAATCCGTTGAAATCGTCGAAGCCCAGGCGGCGGAAGAAGCGCGCGGCACTGGCCTTCGAGACCTGTGCCTGCTGCGCCAATTCGGTCGCCGAGTAGGCAAACACGGTGTCGTATTGCGCGAGGACGACATCGGCCAATTGGCGTTCGGTCGCCGACAGATCGGGATACAGCCGCCGGATGCGGACGTCGGGCGTCTCGGCAACAGGATGGGCGCGGTTGGTCATGGTCGTTCTCAGTGCGTATTCACCAGATTGATGCATCGGATGCACCACGATGAAACCATCGTTTCATATTCTATTGTGCATGAAACTATTGTTTCGTTGGCGGGCGCTTTGGCTTGCAAGATGGATGCCCGCGCAACCGATACGAGGGGAAACCGTGACACACGGCCGCCAGAAACACCTGCTGCCGCAGGCGCGTTTCACGGTGGCACGCTCCTTGCGGAACGGTCTTCGTCTTCAACCTCGACGACCGGAATACCCACCATGACTTCCAAGCTTCTCTCGGCCCTTTCGGGCCTGCTCGCCGGCATCGCCTTGCTGGCCGCCGCACCGGCCCAGGCCGACGACGCGCTCGCCGCGATCCAGGCCAAGAAATCGATCGCGATCGGCATTCCGACCGACTTCGCGCCCTACGGCTTCATGGGCCCGGACTTCAAGCCCATCGGCGTCGATGTCGAAGTGGCCGAACTCATCGCCAAGCGGCTCGGCGTCAAGGCCGATCTGGTGCCGGTCAGCACGCCCAACCGCATCCCGTATCTGCAAACCAAGAAGATCGACCTCATCGTCTCGGCGCTCGGCAAGAACGAAGAACGCCAGAAGGTCATCGACTTCACGATCGCCTACGCGCCGTTCTTCCAGGCGGTGTTCGGCCCGAAATCGTTGACGATCAAAAGCTTCGATGACCTCGCCGGCAAGACCATCGCCGTCACGCGCGGCACCATCCAGGACGATGTGCTGCAGAAGGTCGCGCCGCCGACGCTGAAGATCCAGCGCTTCGAGGACGACAACTCGACCGTGGCCGCGTTCGTCTCGGGTCAGACCCAATTGCTCGCCACCGGCGCCGCCGTGGCCGCCGCCGCGATCCAGAAGAACCCGCAGACTCAGGCCGAATACAAGCTGTTGCTCAAGGATTCGCCCAATTTCATCGGCGTGCGCAAGGGCGAAAAGACGCTGCTCGACAAGGTCAATGAAATCCTGCGCGGCGCCAAGGCCGACGGCTCGCTCGAAAAAATCTCGCAGAAGTACCTGGGCCGCGGCACCGGCAATCTGCCTGAATAAGCCGTCATCCGCGCGCACCCGCCCACGCACCACCACCCAGACGACACGGCCATGGATTTCGATTTTCTGATCGTGCTGGCCCAATGGCCGATGCTGTTGTACGGCTTGTGGCTCACGGCCTTGCTCACGCTGGTGTCGGCAGTCTTCGGCACCGCGCTGGGCATCGCCTGCGCGTGGGCGCGCATCGAAGGCCCGGCACCGGTGCGCGCGCTGGTCGGCTTTTATGTCGAGCTGATCCGCAACACGCCGTTCATCATCCAGTTGTTCTTTGTGTTCTTCGGGCTGCCGTCGCTCGGCGTACGGCTGAGCCCGATGACCGCGAGCATGCTGGCGATGCTGCTCAACCTCGGCGGCTATTCGTGCGAGATCATCCGCTCGGGCATCGAGGCCACGCCGCGCGGACTCGTCGAAGCCGCGCAAAGCCTGGCGCTCAACCGCTGGCAGATCTTCACGCGCGTGGTGCTGCCGCCGGCGCTCGCGCGCATCTGGCCGGCGCAAGTCAGCCAGATCATCATCGTCATGCTCGGCTCGGCGGTCTGCAGCCAGATCTCGACCGAAGAGTTCTCGCAAGCGATCAATCTGGTGTCGAGCCGCACCTACCGCACCTTCGAGGCCTACATGCTCGCAGGCGTGGTCTATCTGGCGCTCGCCATTGCGATGCGCGCCTTGCTCAACTGGGCCGGCCGCCGGCTCATCTTCCGTCGCTGACGGCGCGAAAGACATCCATGGTCGAATTCGCGTACCTCGACATTCTCAAGTTCCTCGTCCTGGCGCTGCGCTACACGGTCGGCCTGTCGCTGATCGCGTTCATCGGCGGCGGCGCGGTCGGTCTGCTCTTGCTGGTGGCGCGCATCGCGCGCTGGCCGGGCGCCGTCCATGGCGTCGCGGTCTATGTGCAGATCTTTCAGGGCACCCCCTTGCTGATCCAACTGTTCCTGAGCTTTTACGGACTCGGCTTGTTCGGCATCGATGTCTCGCCCTGGGTCGCCGCGGCGGCCTGCCTGACGCTGTATTCGAGCGCCTACCTGACCGAAATCTGGCGCGGCTGCGTCGATGCGATTCCGCGCGGGCAATGGGAAGCCGCGACCAGTCTCGCACTCAATCTGCGCGAACAATTGCACCATGTGATCCTGCCCCAGGCCGGCCGCATCGCGATCGCGCCGACGGTCGGCTTTCTGGTGCAGATCATCAAGGGCACCGCATTGGCCTCGGTGATCGGCTTCGTCGAACTGACCAAGACCGGCCAGATGATCGCCAACGCCACCTTCGAGCCCTTCGTGGTCTATGGCAGCGTGGGCTTGCTGTATTTCGCCTTGTGTTATCCGTTGTCGTTCTGGAGCCGGCGCCTCGAACGCCGTCTGCAAACGCGGCATTGAGGACCCATTCCATGAACGCCCCCGAGTCCACGCCCTACGCCTTGGTCGACATCAGCGCCGTGCGCAAACGCTTCGGCGCCAACGAAGTGCTCAAAGGCATCGATCTTCAGATCGGCCGGCGCGAGGTGGTCTGCATCATCGGCCGCAGCGGCTCGGGCAAAAGCACGCTGCTGCGCTGTATCAACGGCCTCGAAACCTTCGACGAAGGCCGCATCGCGATCGACGGCCAGCCCTTGCGCCATGGCGATTCCGCCGCGATGCGCGCGCTGCGCCAGGATGTCGGCATGGTGTTCCAGAGCTTCAATCTGTTCCCGCACCTGAGCACCGGCCGCAATGTGATGCTCGCGCCGCGTCTGGTGAAGAGCATGCCCGAGGCCGAAGCGCGCCGCGCGGCCGAACAATTGCTCG
>CAXBRX010000327.1:0-4129 GCA_963977835.1 uncultured Derxia sp. | reverse complement strand
GTTGCTGCTGTGGCGTACCGGGCTGCTGGATGCCCAGGCCGGCGGTCCCGGTGGGCTTGAAGCTGGTGGCACCGGTCAGGTGCGCGGGCAGCGCGACGGTGTTGGTACGCGGGCCGCGGACCTCGGCGCCGCCGGTCGGGCAGGCGATGACATCATGGGCGCGGATCGGATAGCGATCCGAGCCGAAGCGCAGTTCGCCGGTGCCGTCGAGGATGAAGAACATCTCCTCCTCGCCATGATGGCTGTGGAAGGGGCATTGCGCCTTGCCCGGCGGCAGCACGGTGAGGTTGTAGCCGAGCTTGCGCGCGCCGATCAGGTCGCTGAGCGTCGCGCGCCGCGAGGTGTAGAGGCCATTGTCCTCGACATCGTCGAACTCGGCATCGGCGAGGTTGAGGATCGGGCCGCCCGTCACGCCGCCGCCGCGCGCACGGCGTCGCAGATGCGGTCGACCACCGCCTCGCTCCCTAGGTACACGTAGGCGCCCTTCCCCTTCTCCGTCAGCATGTCGAGCACCTTGTCGTTGAAGTCACGACCCACCCCCACGGCGGAGAGGCGCACGCCGCGGCGCTCGTGACCGCGCCGACGCGCTCGCGGAGCGTCCTGTGCGGGTCGTCCGGCACCTTCGCGTCCACGGTGATGGGCACGTCCGGCACCACCCCGGCGAGCAGCTTCTCGCGGACCCACCGCCCGCGGCGGATCGGGTCGCTCGCGGTGTTGGCCGAGCGCGTGCATCTATCGCAGGCACAAGTGCACCGACGCGTGCGGCGGCTCGAAGAAGCCGGGCTCATCAGCAGCTACGCCACCGTGGTCGATCGCGAACGCTTAGGGTTGGGCGTGGTGGCCTTCGTCGGCTTTTCGCTCGCGGCCGAGCAGAACAAGCGCATGCGCGAAGTGGAAAAACAGATCAACGGCTATGCCCAGATCCTCGAGGTCTACGCGGTCTCGGGCGAACACGACTACCTCGTGAAGATCGTCGCCGACGATCTCAAGGCGCTGTCGGCCTTCTTGTCCGATCAGCTCATGCAGATTCCGGGCGTGATGAACGTCAAATCGACGATCTGCCTCGAAGAACTCAAGAACACCACCGCCTTGCCCATCGACGCCTGAGCGGCGCCCGCGTTCAACGCGTGGCCGAATGCACGATGGCGCCCAGGAAGACCAGGGGCAGGACCCAGCTGTCGTCGTACTCGGTGCGCGGCGCGCTCGGCTTGGGCACCCGCGCGGCATTGACCGCATTGCTCAACAAGCCCGGCAGATCGCCGCAGGCATGGCGCACCGCCCAGGCGGCCTGCGAACGTTCGAGCTGGCCTAGGGTGATGGCTTCCTTGTAGCGCAGCGCGTAATCGAACAATTCGCTGGTGCGCGCCGCGCATTCGGGCGTTGGCGCGGGGGGCGCAGCGGCGGTACCGGGCGCAGAAACCGCCGGCGTTGATGCCGGCGCAGCCGACACCGGTGCGCCGGAGGCAGCGGGCGGCGCCGCGACCGGGGTCGCACAAGCGCACATACCGATGCACGCCGACAAGACGAGGCAACGCAAGCCTGGGTTCATGTTCGAGCACTCCGCGAATGGCGCGCCCACCGAACACGACCTGTTCGCCCTCGGCCTCGCGCGCGACTGCCTGCCAGGGTGCCGCGCGACGCACCGTGACGCAACACCAGTGTGCAAGCGTGTGCAAGGCCTGGGCTGCCAACGCCATGCGAACGCACCGCGCGCGCTCAGGCCAACCAGCGTTGCAAGACATGGTTGAGCAGCGCGCCACCGACGATCAACCAGCAAAACAACAAGGACGCGAGCGCGAGCGGACGCAGGCCCGCGGCACGCACGGTGCGCACATGGGTGGCCACGCCGAGCGCCGCCATCGCCGCGCATAGCACGAAGGTATCGACCGCTTGCAAAACGGCGACCCAGGCCGGTGGCAGCAGGCCAGTTGAATTGAGCAACACGACCGCGATGAAGCCGAATGCAAACCAGGGCACCGTGATGCGCGCACCGCCGGTACCACGTTGCAGCCACCACGCGAGACCGAGCAGCACCGGCGCCAGCATCATCACGCGCAACATCTTGGCGATGACCGCGGTATGCACGGCCGCCGGATCGACCGCGCCCGCCGCCGCGACCACTTGCGCGACCTCGTGCACCGTCGAGCCGATGTAAATGCCGAAGCCCGACATGCCGCCGGGAATCCAGGCCCAATGCGCGTCGAGCTGGGCCAGCAAGGGATAGACGAAGATGGCCAGCGTGCCAAACACCACCACGGTGGCGACCGCGACCGCCACCTGCTCGGCGCGCGCCTTCAGCACCGGCTCGGTCGCGAGCACCGCGGCGGCGCCGCAGATCGCGCTGCCGGCGCCAATCAACAGCGCGAGATCGGAGCTCAGGCCGAACCAGCGCCGGCCCGCGAACCAGGCCAGCAACAAGGTGCTGGCGATGACGGCGGCATCGATCGCAATGCCCGCGCTGCCGACCTGCCCGACGTCGTGCAAAGACAGCCGCAGGCCGTACAGCACCACGCCCAGACGCAACAAGCGCTGGCGCGCGAGATCGACCCCGGGCCCGGTCGCAGCGCCGGTGCGCGCATGCCAGCGCGTATGGCCGAACGCCATGCCGAGCAGCAAGGCGAGCGTGAGCGCCGAGACCGAATGCGCGGCGAACCAGGGCAGATCGGCCAGCGCCAGACCCAGACCGGCCAAGGCCGCGCACAACGCGAGACCCGGCCACCAGCGCGCCAGCGGCGCAAACGAAAGCATGCGGAATGTCGTCATGCGCGCAGGCTACGCAGACGCATTCAAACGATCCAACGAATAATCACGCTATGATCGATCGATCTAATCGCTTGATTGCCCGAGCCCGCCATGGACCTTCACCATCTGACGCTGCAGCAATTGCAGGTCTTCGTCGCAGTCGCGCGCAGCGGCACCACGGCGGCCGCGGCTGATTTGCTCGCGCGCTCGCAATCGGCGACCAGTGCCGCGCTCAATGAACTCGAACGCGGACTCGATCTGCGGCTGTTCGATCGCATCGGCAAACGGCTCGCGCTCAATGAGAACGGCCGCGCGCTGTTGCCGCGCGCGCTCGCGGTGATCGACGGCGCGACCCGCATCGAGGCGATGAGCACCGATCTGGTCGAGCCGCGCTTGTCCTTGCGCGTGGGCGCGAGCACGACGCTCGGCAATTACGTGCTGCCGGCAGTGCTCGCGCGCTATTTCGCCGATGTCGTCGAGGACGGACCCAACAGTTGGCATTGCGCGGTGCGCATCGGCAACACGACGGAGATTTGCCGCGCGGTGGCCGAGCTCGAGATCGACATCGGCGTCGTCGAAGGGCCGAGCCATGCGCCGGGGGTCGAGATGCATCCTTGGCGCGAAGACGAAATGCTCATCGTCGGCGCGCCCGGCAGCGCCTTGGCCCAGGAAGCCGCGCGTGCGCCGCTACGCATCGCGGCCTTGCGGCGCGCCACCTGGTTGTTGCGCGAGCCGAGTTCGGGCACGCGATCGGTGGTGTCGTCGGGCGCATTCAGCGCGGGAGCTATGCGCATTCTCCCGCGCAAGGGGTAACCATCCGACACCGCCTTCACGCCGGATAGCTGCGTGGCCGTGTCTCCGCGCGCCATGCTGACAAAACTCATCACCTCCGCGTAGGCCAGGCCGCGCCGCTTGATTTCCGCAGGAATGTCCTGCGACCAGGGATGATCGGCATCGAGCAGCACATCGGCACTGCGGTGGTCGGTGCGCCGCTCGTGAGCCACTGCGTAGCCCTGGTCGTACAGTCCCGATACCGTCGTGCGCGGCAGCCACAGCACATTGGGCAACTCCAGCACCGACAGCAGGTCGTCGGGCACATCTTGACACCGCCCCCCGAATTCCGACCGCGAAGCGGTCCAACATGAATAGCCGTGGGTGACAACCCACGGTGGGAGGTTGAAGAGATGTGCGACCCCTGCGGGGTCAAATATGTGTGGGCGGAATACCGTGGGCTTGCGCCCACGGCTATTCATGTTGTGTCCCTCCGGGACACCGGGGGCAGTGGCAAGATGCGCCCCAGGTCGTCCCTACCACGACCCCGTTATTGACACTCGCCCGGCGAGTTGTTTCCGTTCGCGCGCCAAACATGAGCAAGTTTAAGTTCAAG
>CAXBRX010000326.1:0-4136 GCA_963977835.1 uncultured Derxia sp. | reverse complement strand
ATTACCGCGGCCGCACGGTGCTCAAGGGCGTGTCCTTGCAACTCGCGCCCGGCGAAATCGTCTGCCTGCTCGGGGCCAACGGCGCGGGCAAAAGCACCTTGCTGCGCGTGCTGCTGGGCTTCGCCAAACCGAGCGCAGGTGAGGTGTGGTTCGAAGGGCGCGCCCTCGGCCAGACCCGGCGCCGTGTGCTCGCGCAAGCGATCGCCTATGTGCCGCAGGTGCATGTCACGCCGTTTCCGTACCGGGTGCGCGAAGTCGTGCTCATGGGGCGCATGCCGGTCACCGGGCTGTTGCGTGCGCCCGGCCCGAAGGATCATGCGGCGGTCGATGCGATGCTGGCGCTGGTCGGCATCGCGCATCTGGCCGAGCGTGCCTACACCGACATCTCGGGCGGCGAAAGGCAATTGGCCTTGATCGCGCGGGCGCTCGCACAAGGTGCGCGCACCCTCATCATGGACGAGCCGGCCACCGGCCTCGATTACGGGCATCAGATCCGCCTGATCGAACGCGTGCGCGGTCTGGCGCGCGATGGGTACGCGGTGCTCATGACGACCCATCATCCCGAACATGCCTTGATGGCTGCGACGCGCGTGGCCTTGCTCGCGCAAGGGCGGGTGGTGGCCGACGGCGCGCCGCAAGCGGTGGTCACGCCTGCGGCGATCGCGCAGTTGTATGGCGTGACGGTGCAAGCCCATGTCTGCGGCGAGCACACGGCCTTCTTTCCTGCGGAGCGGGCAGCATGAAGCGCGGCGCAATGCGTTTGTGCGCGGCGCTGGCGAGTTGTGCCTGGCTCGCAGCGTGGGCGGCACCGGCTGCGGCACCGGAGGAATCAGTGCCGGTGGTGCACGTCGCGGTCGTCGGCGGGCTGGTGTTGTGCGGCGTCTGGCCGGCGCTCGCGCCCATGGCCGAGGCGGCCACCGGCTTGCGCATCGAACTCGTGTCGGCCGCACCCAAGGAAGGCATCGTGCCGGCTTTTGCGAGTGGCGCGGCCGATGTGCTGCTCATTCATGGCAGCGATGAAACCTTCGCTTTGCAAGCGCAAGGGCTGGCTGCGCCTTTGCAGGCCTGGGCCTACAACCAGCATGTGATCGTCGGTCCGGCGGCCGATCCGGCCGATGTCGCACATGCGCGCGATGGCATCGACGCCGTGCGTCGCATCAAGGCCGCCGACGCGCCGATGATCGGGTTTCGCGATCCCGGCGCCTTCACCATCATGCAGCACCTCTGGCGCAGCGCCGGGCTGCGGCCGGGGCCGAAGCAGCAGACCTATGACGATGCCGAACAGCCGCATGCGGTCCTGCAAAGCGCGTCGGCGCGCGGCGCGTATGTGGTGGTGGGGCAGATTCCGGTCGAGTTCGGCCGCATGCCCGCGGGCGATCTGCGCGTGCTGCTCGCGGGTGACCCCGAGATGCGCCGCGTCTATGTGGCGGTCGAGCCCGGGCCGCGCCATCCGGCCGATGCCGCGCGGCGTGCGCGCGCGAAACGCCTTGTTGATTACCTCTTGAGCGCGCGCGGTCAGGCCGACTTGCGCGCCGCCAACCGAGCCGCGGCCACGACCGAGCACCCGGGGCCGTGGATTTTTCCGGTGCTGTCGGCCGATGCGCCGGCAGCACCGTCTTCTTCTTCCTCCTCACCTTCGATTCCTTGATCATGAAATCACGCTGTGCCTGGTTGTTAATGTGCGCACCCGCTTGGGCGAGTGCGCAAACGGTGGCCCCCCAGATGCCCGAGCAGCCTTTGCCGCCGGTGCAGGTGCAAGGCCAATCCTTGTCGGTCGGGCCGGTGGCCGGCCAGGAATACAGCGCGTCGCATGTCGATGCCGAAGGCCTGGCGACACTCGGCGGCGCGGCGCAAAGCAATCCGTATCGCGCGCTCGATCTGTTGCCTTCGGTCAATCTGTCGGGGCTCGATCCTTACGGTTTGAGCGTCGATCAGAATTTCCTGCGCGTGCGCGGCATTTCGGCCTACACCTACAGCACTTTCGCCGTCACGGTGAACGGCACGCCGTCGTCGGCCAGTGTGGGCCAAGGCGCGATGGGCAATCTGTACGACCTCGAAAACCTCGATGGCCTGACCTTCTGGCGTGGTCCGCAACCGGCCAATGTCGGCTTCGGGATGGGCAATCTGGCCGGGGCGATGGACCTCACGCTCAAGGCGCCGGCCGAGAAATTTGGCGGCCGCGTGCGCCTGGCCGGCGGCAGCGATGATTTTCAAAAAGCCTATGCGCGCATCGACACCGGCCGGCTCGGTTGGGGCACGCGCGCCTTCGTTTCGGCGTCGAGCGCGAGCACCGACAAATGGCGCGGCCCGGGCGAACAATCGCGCGACAACGTCAGCGCGGGCGTCGTGCAGCCGCTCGGCGAACGTGTGACGATCGAGCTCTACGGGGCGCACAACCATTTCACGCGGCCCGAGTATCTGCCGCTCAGTTATGCGCAAAGCCAGGATCTCAACACCTGGTACCACCGCGATTACAACGCCACCCTGACCGGCGTGGCCGCGACCGATTCGTCTTACTACGCCTACAACACCCAGACCTTCTCGGAAGACAATGTGCTCGGCCAGGTGCGCTGGCAGGCGAGCGCCGATTCCGAATTGCGCGTGAAGCCGTATTGGCTCAAGACCGAAGGCTATCGCTACACCGGCAAGGGCACGTCGGTGACGCGCGTGGACATCGAGCAGGACCAGAAAGGCACGGTGATCGAATGGGCCACGCGCTTTGGCGCCAATGCCCTGACCGCCGGCTATTGGTACCAGGAACTCAGCACCATGCCGCCGCCGCTGAGCCAGAAGAAATACAACCTCAATGCGCAAGGCAAGCTGGTGTTCGGCGGCTGGAACATCCTGGCCGACATGGATGCACGCACCTATGAAAGCCCGTTCGTGCAATTCGCGGGCGAGGCGGGCAATCTGCATTACACCGCGGGGCTGCGCTATCTGTACTTCACGATGCCCGGCATCACCACCTATCGCACCACCGGCATCGGCGACATCAGCCGCGCCGCAGCCTTGGCGCTCAATCCGGCCGTCAACACCGCATTGAGCACACATGATGCATCGCTCGATGCCTGGCTGCCGACCCTGACCGCGCGCTACACCTTCTCGCCGACGCTCGACGCGCGCGCCGCTTACGGACGCACCGTGGGCAATCCGTGGATGGGGCCGCTGTATTCGACCTACATGAGCAACACCGCGGCCTTCACGGCGGCCGGGGTCTCGCTGCAAACCTTGTGGGACACGCTGAAGCTCGAGAAGTCCGACACCCTCGAAGCCGGCGTCGATTGGCAGCTCGGCAGTTGGACGCTCGCGCCGACGGTGTATTACTCGAAGCTGCGCGACAAACAGGTCAGCGCGTATGACCCGGCGGTGAAGGTGTCGTATCTGCAAAGCGGCGTGCGCGCGACGGCCTATGGCGCGGAACTCGAAGCGCATTGGCGCGCGAGCGAGGCGCTGACCCTCATCAGCGGTGTCTCGTACAACATCAACAAGCTCGACGACGACATCCGCACCGCCGCCTGCGATGACCTGCGGCGGAGCCACGTCCGGGCCGCCCGGCTTAATTGTCACGTCGAGACCGGCGTCTTTGTAGAAGCCTTTGTCCTTCGCCACATAGTAACCGGCGAATTGCGCCTGCGTGACCCATTTCAACTGCAAGGTCACCTTATCTGCAGCGTGCGCCGAGGCAACGCCGAGACCTGCTAAGGCCATCATCCCGTAAACTAGTTTCCGCATATCCCACTCCCCTTTTTACGAGGCGATCCCGCCCCACCCTTATGAGCCTCGACGGCTCAAACCTTTCAGCGCCTGTTCTCGTGCCTCGATCCAGAGGCAAAGAGCGGGCCAATTCCGTGTCGCGCCTTAAGCACGCTGCCGGTAGGAAGCATGCCAGAAGGTCACGCGCCGCTCAATCATGGCGAGAGCCGCGTAGAAAAGCGAGCCTGTGATGGCGGCGACAACGATTGTTGCCCACACCATATCAATATTCATGCGGCCAACCTCGACATTGATGCGGAAGCCCATGCCGAGGATCGGCGTGCCGAAAAATTCGGCAACAATGGCGCCAATCAGGGCAAGGGTCGAATTGATCTTGAGACCGTTGAAGATGAACGGCAGCGCAGCGGGCAGACGGAGGCTGA
>CAXBRX010000325.1:0-4139 GCA_963977835.1 uncultured Derxia sp. | reverse complement strand
ACGAAGTGATGTCGGTGCAGCGCATCGGCAGTTTCGTCATCGAACGTTTGCGTGCTGCGGGGCCGATGCTCTCGCGCGTCTAAGCACTGTGCGCCATCGCGCTCACGCGCGGCGGCGTTTGCGCGGTTTCTTCGGCGGCACACCTTGTGTGCGTGCCTGGCGCAAGGTCGCGGCCAGGTCCATCACCGCCGCGGCATAAAAAAAGCTGCGGTTGTATTGCGTGATCGCGAAGAAATTTCCGGTCGCGCATCGATACTCGGTCGGTAGATCGGGCGATTCCAGATCCACCAGACCAAACTTCGGCGCGGCGTCTTCCGGCGCCGATGCGGCGGGTTGTCCACGCGCAATGCCATCATCGCCCGCACAACCGATGCCCGCAGCGGCGAGTTCCTCGGTGCTGTAGCGCGGCACCAGATCGTGCGCAATGAAACCTTCGTAGCCTTGGTCAGGCACGCGCGCGTGCAAGGCCACCGGCAGCTCGGCGCGCCAGCCATGCACGGCCAGAAAATTCGCAATGCTGCCGATCGCATCGACCGGGTCGTCATGCAGATCGATGCGGGTGTCGTCGTCGAAATCGACCGCGAACTGGCGGATGCTGCCCGGCATGAATTGCGCGATCCCGATGGCGCCGGCATAACTGCCGCGCACCTGGAGCGGATCGAGGTCGCGCTCCCAAGTGAGCGCGATGAATTGCGCGAGTTCGCCGCGGAAGTAGGCCGAGCGGTCGCGCGGCGCTTCGGCCGGCCAGGCAAAGCCCAGCGTCGCGAGCGCGTCGATCACGCGGTAATTGCCTTGCAGCCGTCCGTACACCGTCTCGACTCCGGCGATCGCGACGACGATCTCGGGCGGTACGCCATAGCGTTGTTGCGCGCGCTCGAGCGCGTTGGCATGTGCGGTCCAGAACGCGAGGCCGCCATTGATGCGCACCGGGTCGAGAAAGCGCGCACGGTAGCCTTTCCAGGTGCGCGGTTTGGCCGGTGTGGGCATGGGCAGAATCAAACGCTGGATTTCCGGCACCACGCGGGCATCGGCGACGATGCGCGCGATCTCTTCGCGCGGCACCACCAATTGCGCGGCCGTGGCATCGACCCAGGCCCGCACATCCTCGCGCGCGAGCAAGCCGGTGGTCGGCAAAGGCGGGAGCGCCGTGGCCGGGCTCGGCTCTTCAACCGGCGCCGGTGCCGAAGGGGCCGGCACGCTCACGGGTTCGGGCGCGGGTGGCGTGGAGCAAGCATTCAGCAAGGGGCCAACGCAGGCGGCCAGCAAGACCGCGGCACCCAGGGACCCGCGCAGCGCGGCGCGTGCGTTCATGCTTGCGGAGGTGCTGCGGGTACGGCGCGAAACTCGGCAATCCATCGTTTGAACTCGTTCAGCTTGATCTGGTCGGTGCGCGCGGGCGCCGGGCGGTAGCGTAAGGCGATGTAGGCGTCGATGATGCGCAGCGCCGCTTGCGCACTCGATGGCGCGAGCGCCGCGCGCAGTCGCAACGCATAGGCCTGCGGCGGTTCATGCGGCGCGCGCGCCAACCCGGCGCGTGCAAGTCGCGCTTCAAAACGCGCATAAGCATTCAGCACTGCATCGCGAGGCGGACGATGCCACAACACGCGCGCCGCCATGGCCGCGGTCAGGCCGGCCAATAGCGCAAGCGCGCCAAAAATCAGGGTTTGCCAATCGACATGCTCGAAGCCCAGACGTTCGAGCAGGCTGCGCTGCGCGCTGCCGTTGTATTGCAAGACCCAATGGTTCCAGGCGCCTTCGACGGCATTCCAGCGGTCGCGCACCGCGCGCAATGCCGCGGCCATCGGGTTGTCGGCGGTCAGGGTGAAGACGCCTGCGAAGCCCGGCTGCGGCAAGGTGCGTGCGAGTCCAAGCTCGACGCGTTCGGGCGCCACCGCGGCGGTCGGGTCCACGCGCACCCAGCCGGCGTCGGCGAACCAGACTTCGGCCCAGGCATGGGCATCGCGCTGGCGCACTTCGAGGGCACCATCGGCCGAGTTGATCTCGCCGCCCTGGTAGCCGGTGACCACGCGCGCGGCCAGGCCGGCGGAGCGCATCAACACGACGAAGGCCGAGGCATAGTGTTCGCAGAACCCGGCACGGGTGTCGAACAGAAAATCGTCGACGCCGTTTTCGCCGAGCGGCGGCGGTTGCAAGGTGTAGCGATAAGGCTGCTCGCGAAATTGCTGGAGCACATGTTGCACGAGTGCGCGCGGGTCGGGGTATTGCGCCCGCAATTGCGTGCCGAGTTCCTGCGTGCGCGGATTGAATCCTTCGGGCAACTGGGTCCAGACCTGCAAGCTTTGCGGAGTCTCCTGCATGCCGAGTTGGTACCGGGTCGCCGATTCGGCGCGCACCAAGAGGCGCTCGCGCTGCGAAAAGGCCGTGGTGTAGGTGGCTTCGGGATTGGGCCGCGGCGTCGCGCCTTCGCGTAAGCCCACGAGCACCGGCGCGCGCGTGGGCGCGTCGAGCAGATACAGCCAGATGCTGCCGCTGGGCTCCTGGGTCAAGGTGTAGGCATAGGCTGCGCCCAGAGGCTGCACATCGGGCGGTGCATTGCGCATCGGCGGGCGGTCGAGTGCGCGCCAGACCGTGCCGTCGAATTGGCCGAGCACCAGCGCGCGGAAATAGCGTTGCGCGGGCGGCGGCACGGCACCATCGAATTGCACGCGGAAGGCAAGTTCATCGGATTCGGCGAGCAGGCCGATCGAGCCGGGCGACATGGTGTCGGACATGCCGGTGCTGCCGGCGCCGCTGCTGGGCTGGCCCCACAACGGACCGACCGCGCGCGGAAACAGCACGAACAGCACCAACATCAAAGGCACCGAATACCCGAGGATGCGCAGCGCGATGCGCACCGCCACACCCATGGGCGGCGGGGTGTCGACGGCCGGATCGCCATCGAGGTTTTGCGCCACCTGCGCGGTGAGCAAGGCCACGACGCCCATCGCCACCATGGCCGCAGTCGGGATCGATTGCGAGAACAGGAACTGGCACAGCGCGAGGAAAAAGCCCAGGCAGATCACGACGAAGGTGTCGCGCCGTGCGCGGATTTCGAGCAGCTTGGCGCACATCAGCATCACCAGCAGGGTGACGCCCGCATCGCGGCCGAACCAGGTATGGAATTGCAGCCAGGTGGCACTCGCGAGGCCCAGGGTGAGCAGACCCAGCACCCAGCGATCGGGGATGCCGCGCCGGGTGCGCACCAGCCAGACCTTGGCCGCGAAGGTGACCGCCGCCACTGCGGCAGCCCAGGCCGGCAATTGCGAGAACAAAGGCAGGCCGATGCAGGCCACCGCGATCAGCAACAACAGCAATTGCTGGCCGTCACGGCCGAAGCCGGCGGTGTAGCGTTGCAGCCAGTGCAGCAGCGCACGCATCGTTCAGTCCGGCCCCAGGCCGCACAAGGCGAGCGCACGCAGGCAGGCATCGCGGTGCGCCTGGCCGTGCGCGGGCGCGAGGTGGGTGCCGGGCAGGCGCAAGCCGTAATCGAGGCCTTGCTGCTCGGCCGCGAGCACCCAGGCGCACAGGCGCGACAAACGCGCATCGAGCGCCGCGGCGGCCGGCGTCGCGGCGAGGTCCAGCCAGAGTTCGCCTTGCATGCCGCCTTCGAATTGCTTGCTCGCCAGCGCATCGTCGGCGCTGCGGGCCACGGCCTTCCAGGCGACGATGCGCGGCGAATCGCCAGGCTGGTAAGGGCGCAGCGCGGCAAAACTTTCATGGCCTGCGCCGCCGCCGGAGCTGTCGCCTTTGCCTGCGCTCAAGCCTGGCAACGCGGGCGCGGGGGCTTCGGGCGCCGGATAGACCAGGCAGCGTTCGGCCGGCTGCCAATACGACCAGCCGCGCCAAAGCCCGAGCGGAAAGAAGGTTTCGATGGTGACGCGCGGCGCGGCGAGCCAGCCGCGTTGCGGCGCTGCGCATTCGAAATTGGCGCGCCGGTGTGCTTGCGCGCCGAGGTTGAACTGCACCCGGCTGCGCGGCCCGACGATGGCGATTGCGTAGCGCGCGCGCCGACGCGTATCGCCGACCTCGAATTCGAATGAAGCGACTTCGCCCGCAAACACCGGCTGGGCCGAGGCCGCCGTCAGGCGCAAGCCGGCCAGGTTGGCAAAGGTGAGATGCAGGCCGACCCAGGACGCGGC
>CAXBRX010000324.1:0-4157 GCA_963977835.1 uncultured Derxia sp. | reverse complement strand
CTTTCCCGCTGCGTGGCTCCCGTTTCTATCGTGTCGTTCGAGCCGCGGCAGACCTCACCACATTGACGCAGCGCCGCAGTGGTTGCGACGCCGCCCGAGCAGGAATAAACGCAATGGCCAATACCGCCCAAGCGCGCAAGCGCGCCCGCCAGTCCATCAAGCTCAACGCCGCCAACGCCGCGCTGCGCTCGCGCTATCGCACCGCCGTCAAGGGCGTGCGCAAGGCCATCCTCGCGGGCGACAAGGCCGCCGCCACGGAAAACTTCCGTGCCGCCACCAGCGTCATCGACAAGATCGCCGACAAGAAGATCGTCCACAAGAACAAGGCAGCGCGACACAAGTCCCGCCTGGCCGCCGCGCTGAAAGCCATGAGCGCCTGATCCGCAACACCGACCAGGCCCGCTTTCAGCGAAGGCCGCCCAGGCAAATGCCGGGGCGGCCTTTTTGTTTTTGCGTCTTGGGATTGCCGGAAAGCTCAGGCGCGCGATGTCGGCGGCGGTAGCTCGCAGGCTTCGAAGGATTGCAATTGGTTGTCGCTGGCGAAAGCCAGCACGAAGTCCCAAGCCATCGGTTCGATGTCGCGCAAGCGCTCATCGACGATCACGCACTTGGTTCCGTTGAGGATCGTGGGTCGAACATAAGGGGAGTAGCCGATATGCGCATGCGTCGCGTCGTAGCCCTCGGGCCGGTACGGCGACATCACGCCGCACAGCCGCTCCGCCCAATCGCTCGGACGGAAGGTCTTGCCCGCGGTCGTCATGCCCAGGATGAAGATTTCCCGAGGCTTGGGCGCTTGCCCTTGCAACGCTGCGGATTCATGCGGTTCGGCCATGTGCTGTGCCCAGAGTGGTGCCGGAGCAAGCCCGCGACACTTGGGCCACCGATCGCGCGCTGCAAGTACACGCTGCGCGGGCGACGACACCAGGCGATGCGGACGGACGGATCGACGGAATGCGGGATGCGCATCCGAGGCCCCAACCCCGCCGCGATCGTGCCGCGATGAGGTCTTGGAAATTATATCTTATATAAGACTTCAACAAGGGCATAGGAACAATGTCGCACCCGGGGCCACCCGCCCCGCCACCAGCCGCCCACAAGGCCATTCTGGAGAGTCCGATGGAACCGCCATCGCAAAGTAAGCAAGTGTTCGCAACGCATCGTGCACCGGCGCGCTGGCTGGCACGCGACCCGTTGCTGCAAAACCGCAACTTCATGCAGTTCTGGACTTCGTCGGCGCTGACCAGCTTCGGCTCGCAGATCTCGATGCTCGCCCTGCCCTTGACGGCGGTGACGCTGCTCGGCGCGAGCCCCGCGCAAATGGGCGTGATGGTGGCGCTCGAAACCATCCCGTTCGCCTTGTTCTCGCTGCATGCAGGCGTCTGGATCGACCGCAACCGCAAGCTGCCCATCCTGCTGGCGAGCCAGATCCTGATCGGACTGATTCTTCTGACCGTGCCGGCACTGGCCTGGTACGGCCGTCTGTCGATGGGCTATTTGTATTGCGTGGCCTTCACTCTGGGCTTGAGCTTCGTGGTGACCGGGACCGCGGCGCAGGTGTTTCTGACGCAATTGGTGGGCCGTACGCATCTGATCGACGCACTCGCGCGCTTCACGGGCACCGATTCGGCCGCCAAGCTCGTCGGCCCCGGTGTCGCGGGGTCGCTCATCCATTGGCTCGGCGCGCCGTTCGCGATCGCCTTCGATGCGTTCGCGTTCTTCATCTCGTATTTTTTGTTGCGCAAGATCCGCACCGACGAAACACGGCCCGCGCTGCGCGACGATTCGACGATGTGGAACGAGATCAAGGAAGGCTGGCAGGTGGTGCGCGAAAGCGCGACGCTCTGGAGCCTCGCCATCGGCGCCGCGCTCTGGCAGTTGCTGTTCCAGGGCTATCAGGCGCTGGTGATGATCTTCGCCGCGCGCGATCTCGGCCTGGGCGCCGGGCAGATCGGCGCAGCGCACATGATCGGCGGCATCGGCGCACTCCTCGCGGCGGTGAGCGCCAAACGCATCACGCGCCGGCTCGGCATGGGCCCGCCCATCCTGATCGGCCTCGGCATCACGGCCTTGGCCTGGCTGGTGCTCGCCGTGATCCCGGGCGGAAAATCGCACGCTTTCGTCACGCTTGCGGGTTCATTGGCGCTGCTCGATTTCGGCATCACGCTGTACGTCATCCATTACCTGAGCCTGCGCCAGGCGGTGACGCCCGATGCCTTGCTCGGCCGCATGACGGCGACCATGCGTTTTTTGTCGGTGGCCGCAGCGCCGCTCGGTGCGTTGCTGGCCGGGCAACTCGGCGAACATTTCGGCCTGCGCACGGCGCTGGCGGCTTGCGGCATCGGATGCACGGTGTTGTTCATCGCGCTGTGGTCGTTCTCGCCGGTGCGTGCGATCCGTGCGACGCACTTCCATGCGCCGGCCTTGCAGACCCAGGCCTGACACCGAGACCAGCCCATCATGCCGACGACCGTGCCTAGGACAGACCCGACACGCATCGCTTATGATCCCGACCGGCCGGCAGCCCACGCGGGTTGCCGTGCTTTTTTCTTTTGATGCAACACGTACTGCGAGAAACCCATGAACGCTCCCGATCCGATCCAACCGTCGCATGTGATGAACACCTACGCGCGCCTGCCGGTCACGTTCGCGCGCGGGGAAGGCGCTTGGCTTTGGGACGAACAAGGCCGTCAATATCTCGACGCGCTGGCCGGCATCGCCGTCAACGGCCTGGGCCATGCGCATCCGAAATTCGTCGCGGCGCTCACCGACCAGATCGGCAAGCTGATCCACACCTCGAATATTTACGGCGTGCGCCATCAAGAAACGCTCGCCGCGCGTTTGTGCGAACTCTCGGGCATGGACGAAGTGTTCTTCGTGAGCACCGGCGCCGAAGCCAACGAGAACGCGATCAAGCTCGCGCGCTTTTACGGCTACAAGCACGACAAGAAATTCATCAAGACCATCGTGATGGAACGCGCCTGGCACGGCCGCACCATCGCGACCCTGGCCGCGACCGACAGCGAGAAGGCGCGCAAAGGCTTCGGCCCGATGCAAGACGAATGCTTCGTGCGCGTGCCTTACAACTCGATCGAAGCGATCCGCAGCGCGGCCGAACAACATCCCGAGATCAACTCGGTCATGCTCGAAGTGCTGCAAGGCGAAGGCGGCATCAATGTGGCCGATGCCGAATTCCTGCGCGCGCTGCGCAAACTGTGCGACGAGCGCGATTGGCTGTTGATCCTCGACGAAGTCCAGTGCGGCATCGGCCGTACCGGCAAATGGTTCGGCTACCAGAACACCGGCGTGATGCCCGACGCGATCACGCTCGCCAAAGGCCTGGGTTCGGGCGTGCCGGTCGCGGCGCTCGCGGTCCATGGCAAGGCGGCGCATCTGTTCGGGCCGGGCAACATGGGCACCACTTTCGGCGGCGGGCCGCTCGCGATGCGCGCCGGCATCGAGACCTTGCGCATCCTCGAAGAAGACGGTCTGCTCGCCAATGCGACGCGCGTGGGCGAGCATCTGCGCGGCGCGTTCAAGCGCGCGCTGGCCGATGTGGCCGGCGTGAAGGATGTGCGCGGCCTGGGGCTCATGATCGGCATCGAACTCGACCGCCCGTGCGGCGTGCTGGTGCAGCGCGCGCTCGACGCCGGACTGCTCATCAATGTGACGCGCGACCAGGTCATCCGCCTGCTGCCGCCGCTCATCATGAGCACGAGCGAAGCCGATCAACTGGTGGCGGGCCTGGTGCCGCTGATCCAGACCTTCCTGCGCGAATGACGCGCCCGGCGCCATGGCCTACGTCTATCTCGCGATCGCCATCGTTGCGGAGGTCATCGGCACCTCGGCGCTCAACGCGTCGAACGGTTTCACGCGCGCTGTCCCGACCACGGTGGTCGTGACCGGCTATCTGGTCGCGTTCTACTTCCTGTCGCTCACGCTCAAGACCATGCCGGTGGCGATCGCCTACGCAATCTGGTCGGGCGTGGGCATCGCGCTCATCACCACGATCGGCTGGGTGTTCTTCAAGCAGATTCTCGACGCCGCCGCGCTGCTGGGCATCGCGCTAATCGTGGCAGGCGTCGTCGTCATCAACCTTTTCTCCGTTTCGGCGCGGCATTGAGCCTCACGAGATCGGAAGAGCGTCGTGTAGGGAAAGA
>CAXBRX010000323.1:0-4179 GCA_963977835.1 uncultured Derxia sp. | reverse complement strand
GTGAGTCTCTCGATGTCGAGTGGTGCCCAGCTGTCCACGGGGACGGCGACCCTGCTACACGTCGCGAGCGGCGCCTTGGCGACCCTCACCCTCGACTGTGTGACCGTCAGTGGACGCATCGCCGCGGATGTGGCCGGTGCCGCCACCGTGGTCGCACTCGACGCGACCACGCTCACCTCCTACATCGCGACCGACGCCGCCTCGACCGGCGACGTGACCGCAGGCACGCCTTCGACGGGCTGGGCCGGCGCTGCGGCTATGATGCTAGACGCGCCCACCAGGGCGAGCGTTCGCACGACGAATCGGAACATGACGGATACACGAAGCTTGGAGGCCCGGCCGGACGATCCGGCCCGCAGGGTGATCGACGAATCGCTGCAGACGCAGCAATTCGCAGCCGGGGCATTGTATGTCGTTGCCACGCCCATCGGGAATCTGGCCGACATCAGCTTGCGCGCGCTCAATGTGCTGGCGCGCGTGGATGCGGTGGCCGCCGAAGACACGCGCCATACCGGCGCCCTGCTCGACCGCCTGGGCGTGCGTGCGCCCTTGATCGCCTGCCATGAACACAACGAGCGCGAAGCCGCGCAACAAGTGCTGGCGCGTTTGCAGGCGGGCGAGCGCGTCGCGTATGTCAGCGATGCGGGTACACCCGGGATTTCCGATCCGGGCGCACGGCTCGTCGATGCGGTGCGCGCGGCCGGTCTGCCGGTGGTCGCGATTCCGGGCCCGAGTGCGGTCGTCACCGCCTTGTCGGTCGCCGGGTTCGACGAACCGAGTTTTCATTTTGCGGGCTTTCTGAGCCCCAAGACGCAGGCACGCGCCGAAGCGATCGCCGCGCTCGCCACCTTGCCCGCCAGTCTGGTGTTCTATGAAGCGCCGCATCGCATCCTCGACGCGGTGCGCGCCTTGGCCGCAGGCTTAGGGGATGAACGCCGCCTCGTGATCGCGCGCGAACTCACCAAGCTGCATGAACAAGTTCATGCCTGCGCGTTGGGCGAAGCCGCCGCCTGGCTCGAAGCCGATGCAAACCGGCAGCGCGGCGAATTCGTGCTGGTGGTGCAAGGGTGCGCGCACGCGGCGCCGGACGGTGCCGAACTCGATCGCGTGCTGACGCCCCTCGTGCGCGAACTGCCGCTCAAACAAGCGGTGGCGCTCGCGGTGGAAATCAGCGGCGCGGCGCGCAATGCTGTGTATGCGCGTGCGCTGGCGCTCAAGAACTTAGACGGGTAATGACCAGCGCGGTGAAGTCGGATTTTCCAGTCATCTCGATGCGTTAACGTCGGCTACGGCTACTCCCATTTGAGTGACTTGCTGCCGGTTTCAACATACCTCGCGCCATCCCACTGAAATGTGTGCTCGACGGTGTCGCCATGTTCTGCAATCTCGGAACTGACGACGCCCCTTAGCCCGAGACGGCTCCTCTTGGTTGGCCCCATTCCCGAACCGAAGAAGATGAACTGAAGTGCCGCCACACCATCTTTCACCACGAAAAAGCCGGTGAAAAAATTCGTCGCTTTTCTTTGTGGTTCGACAAAGCAGCCGGTGACATCTCCCAAATCGTTCAATTTCTCTGAACGAAACTCCAGTCGATCCATGAACACGGCTTTGTCGCAAGTTTCCGATCCACAGACAAACTGAAGATATTCCTGGTCGGCGAATAGAGAATCCACCATCAAGGCTTGCTGAGCTGGGTCAGTACAGGTCCACGCGCACAGATGGACAGTGGCGAGAAACAATCCAAGCAGCCGTCCTTTCATGGTTTTCCCCTTGCTCGCATGAACGCACCTATGCGCTTGCTGCATCGCATCCCCGAACCCAATGCCTGCCGAGCGACGAACATCGAGTGAACGGCCCACACGTTGTCGGGGCTCGACATTTGCGTTGACGCAATCTCAATTCCGATGCGCCGTCGACAAGTTCATTTCCGCTCGAACACCAAGTCCCAAACGCCGTGACCCAGGCGCAGGCCGCGCCTCTCGAATTTGGTCAAAGGCCGGTAATCGGGGCGCGGCGCATAGCCGTCCGCGGTGTTGCGCAACTGCGGCTCGGCACTCAGGACGGCCAGCATCTGCTCGGCGTAGTCCTGCCAATCGGTCGCGCAATGCAAATAACCGCCGGGCGCGATGCGCGAGGCGAGCAAGGCCACGAGCGCAGGCTGGATGAGACGGCGCTTGTGATGCTTCTTTTTGTGCCACGGGTCGGGAAAGAACACATGCGCGCCGGCCAGGCTCGCGGGCGCGATCATGTGTTGCAGCACCTCGACCGCGTCATGCTGCACGATGCGCAGGTTCTGCAAGCCTTGCTCGCCGATGCGCTTGAGCAAGGCGCCCACGCCGGGCAGATGCACTTCGCAGCCGATGAAATTGGTGTCGGGCCGCGCTTGCGCGATCTGCGCAGTGGTTTCGCCCATGCCGAAGCCGATCTCGAACACGCAAGGCTGGGCATTGCCGAACACCGCGGCCCAATCGACGGGCTGGTCTTGATACGCAACGCAATACTGCGGCCCGAGTGTTTCGAGCGCGCGTTGCTGGCCGGGGCCGACCCGGCCCGCGCGCAGCACGAAGGATTTGATGCCGCGACGGAAGATCGCGCCGTCTTCGCCGGCGCCGCTGTCGATGTCGATCATGCGTGGCGCTTCAGGGGTTGGTCGCGGGCGCGATCATGCCCGTGGTGGGCGATGAAGGCGAGGCCGAGTACAGCTTCTTGGGCATGCGGCCGGCGCGGTAGGCGGCGCGTCCGGCTTCGACGCCGAGCTTCATCGCATGGGCCATGAGGATGGGGTCTTGCGCGAGCGCGATCGCGGTGTTCATGAGCACGCCGTCGCAACCGAGTTCCATCGCAATCGCGGCATCACTCGCGGTGCCGACGCCTGCATCGACGATGACCGGCACTTCGGCCTTCTCGATGATGAGCGACAGGTTCCACGGATTGAGGATGCCCATGCCCGAGCCGATCAAGGACGCGAGCGGCATCACCGCGACGCAGCCGATGCTCTCCAGCGTCTTGGCCGCGATCGGATCGTCGCTGCAATACACCATGACCTCGAAACCTTCCTTGACCAACACCTCGGCGGCCTTGAGGGTCTCGGCCATGTTCGGAAACAAGGTGTGCGGATCGCCGAGCACTTCGAGCTTGACCAGCGTATGCCCGTCGAGCAGCTCGCGCGCGAGGCGCAGGGTGCGGATCGCATCGTCGGCCGTGTAGCAGCCCGCGGTGTTGGGCAACAGCGTGAATTGCGACATCGGCAGGTAATCGAGCAGGCTGGGCGCGTTCGGGTCCTGGCCGATGTTGGTCCGGCGGATGGCCACCGTGACGATCTGCGCACCGCTGGCATCGATGGCCGCACGCGTCTGCGCGAAGTCTTTGTACTTGCCCGTGCCCACCAGCAGGCGGGAGGCGAAGTTGCGCTGCCCGATGCGCAAAGTGTCGGCCTGGGGCGGGGTGGTCGTCGTATTCATCCGTCTATTGTAGGGCGGCCGCGGCAGGCTTTCCTCCTACCCAATTTTTCAGGCGCGCAATCTTCGGGCAACACCCGCGGGTTGAAATACCGAGACCGGGGAATGATCGATGGCATCCTCCGGGCAACGTGACCGCCGGCACCTCGAACCGCGCGGCACGCCTCCTCGACACCATCGCCCGGGAGTCTTCCATGAACACCTCGTTGCGCACATGGGCCACGCCGCTCGTGATCGGCGCGTTTTTACTGTCGGCAATCACCGGCATCCTGATGTTTTTTCATGTCAACATCGGACTCGTCCACCCCGCCCATGAATGGCTGAGCTGGGCCATGCTGGCCGGCGTCGCCTTGCACCTGAGCGTGAACTGGCGCGGCTTCACGCGCCACTTCAGCCAAGGCACGGGCCGCTGGGTCATCGCCTTGTTCGCCGCCATGACCATAGGCGCACTGCTGCCGATCGGCGGCGGCGCTCCGAACGCCTCGGGCGGCGCGGTCATCCATGCGCTGCATGATTCTTCGGTGGACACCGTCGCCCGGGTCGCCAAGCGCACGCCCGATGAGGTGTTGACCAGCCTGCGTGCGGCGGGCCTGAAGGCCGATTCGCCCGATCAGACCATTGCAGCGCTCGCCCGCGACAATCAGCGCGATCCGAGGGAAGTCCTGGCGCTCGCGCTGCCGCGGCGCTGAACGCGCGCGTCAGCCGCCGCCGACCGCGACCA
>CAXBRX010000322.1:0-4185 GCA_963977835.1 uncultured Derxia sp. | reverse complement strand
CCCACAAGGCGGCGATCTTGAACGGAAACAGCACCGCGGCCGGCCCCGCCAGCAAGGCCATCGCGCCATACGGCGGCAGGCGGGCGATCCGTTTTTCGAGGCGGCGCAGCACCGGCAAACGGCCGAGCCAGCCGGTCAGCGCCGTCAGCCGGTCCCAGAGCCATTCTTCGATCGCAAAAACGATCGCCGCCAGGACGATGAGCAGGTTCTTGAGCCGTCGCATGGCCGCGATCCTAGCGCAACCGGCTTGCTACACTGCGCGCTTCGCGTTTGTCTCGCGCTTCTTACACTTTCGACATGGCCATGACCCAAGATGATCTCAAGCGCGCGGTGGCGCGCGCGGCGCTCGAATACGTCAAACCGCACCTGGGCAACGGGGCGATCCTTGGCATCGGCACCGGGTCGACCGCCGATCTGTTCATCGACGAACTCGCCGCCTTCCGCCACGAAATTACGGGTACGGTGGCCAGCAGCGAACGCAGCGCCAAACGGCTGGCCGGGCATGGCATCGAAGTGCTCGATCTGAACGCGGTGCGCGACATTCCGGTCTATGTCGATGGCGCCGACGAAATCACCCAGGGCATGGCGATGATCAAGGGCGGCGGCGGCGCGCTGACGCGCGAAAAGATCGTCGCCGCGGTGGCCGACAAATTCATTTGCATCGCCGACGAATCCAAGCTGGTGCCGTATCTGGGCAAGTTTCCCTTGCCGGTCGAGGTGATTCCGATGGCGCGCGGCTATGTCGCACGCGAATTGATGAAACTCTCGGCCGAACATCCGTTCGTCGAGGTGAATCTGCGCCAATTGGCCGACGGCAAGCCTTTCGTCACCGACAACGGCAATGTCATCCTCGATGTGACGGGGCTCAAGATCACCGATCCCAAGGCGCTCGAAGCCGCGATCGACGCCATCACCGGGGTGGTCACGGTCGGTTTGTTTGCCAAGCGCGGGGCCGATGTCTGCCTGCTGGGCACTGCGTCGGGTGTGCGCACGCTGGGCGCTTAAGGGGGCGCCTGAGGGGGCGCCTGAGGCCGCGGGCAGCGCCGCGTCGGCGAATCGACACGAAGCTGTCATACTGAACCGTTAGCTTCGGCATGCTTCATGCGGCGCGAACGCCGCGGGCCTGGAGGCCTGCGGGCGGCGCTGCGACAAGGACCGCGCCATGTCTGACCATACTTCCAAGCAATTCGACACCGATCTCGAGTCGGTGCGTTCCAAGGTGCTGCAAATGGGCGGCATCGTCGAGCAGCAGATCACCAAGGCCATCGAGGCGCTCGATACCGGCGATCTGCCCTTGATCAATGCCGTGATCGAGGGCGACGCCCAGGTCAACAAGCTCGAAGTCGAGATCGACGAAGCCTGCACCCAGATCATCGCGCGGCGCCAACCGGCGGCCACCGATCTGCGCGTCATCCATTCGATCATCAAGATGATCACCGACCTCGAACGCTGCGGCGACGAGGCCGCCAAGATCGCGCGCATGGCGCGCTCGATCGCCGAGGCCAACCGCCACCATCTGCCGCGCATCGAGTTCAAGCACATGGAAAACACCGCGCTGCTGATGCTGCGCCGTGCGCTCGATGCCTATGCCCGGCTCGACGCCGTGGCGGCCGCTGCCGTGGTCAAGGACGACGACACGGTCGATGACGAATTCCGCGCCATCTTGCGTCAGCTCATCACCCACATGATGGAAGACCCGCGCACGATCTCGCGCGCGATCGACTTGCTGTTCGTCAGCAAGGCGCTCGAGCGCATCGGCGATCACGCCAAGAACATGTGCGAATACGTGGTCTATCTGGTCAAGGGGCGCGATGTGCGCCACCTGGCGCCCGACGAGATCGTCGAACAGGCCGCGCGCAACTGAGGCGGCCCTTCGCCAACGCAAAAAAGCCCGCAAGCGCGGGCTTTTTTCATGGCGCGGCGGCCATGTGGCGCCGCCGCACTCAGGGGATGGGCTATTCCTTGGGCGCGACGTACCCTTGGGCCGCGTCGGCGCCGTCTCCGAAAAAGTGCTTTTCCATCTGCTGCGCGAGGTATTTGCGGGCACGCGCGTCGGCAAGATTCAGGCGGTTTTCATTGACCAGCATGGTCTGGTGCTTGAGCCATTGTGCCCAGGCTTCCTTGCTGACGTTCTCGAACACGCGTTTGCCGAGTTCGCCGGGGTAGGGCGGGAAGTCGAGGCCTTCGGCCTCCTTGTTGAGCTTGATGCAATGAACCGTGCGGGCCATGTTCGCGTATCCTGTCGCCGCCTGTACGGCGGCACAAATGTGTAAAGAAGAGGGAGTTCGGCGGTGACCGGTATTGTAATTCCACTCCAGCAGGCAATTCTCCAGGCGACCGAACGTGAACAAGAACGCATCGGCCAGGAACTCCATGACGGCCTCGGCCAGCACCTGACCGGGGTGGCCTTTCTGGCCAAGGCCCTGGCGCGCAAGCTGGCCGACCGGGGGGTGCCCGAGGCCTCGGATGCCGAACAACTCGTCCAGTTGATCAATCGTTCGGTCTCCATGACCCGGGGCCTGGCCCATGGGCTGCGGCCGGTCGGGGACGAAGACAACGCGCTGATGGTGGCCTTGCGCCAGCTCGCCATCGACGTGACCGACCTGTTCAAGGTCGAAAGCCGGTTCATCAACGATGCGCCGGTGCTGATCCGCAGTCCGTTCGTGGCGCATCATCTGTTCCGCATCGCTCAGGAAGCGGTGAACAACGCGCTCAAACATGGCGACCCTTCGCAGATCGACATCGAGATCGAGCGCAAGAGCCATCGGACCGGGGCCGACACGGTCGTGCTGCGGGTGAGCAATAATGGGGCACCTTTCGTGCACGGCGCCGATGCCTCGGGAGGCATGGGACTTGCCGGGATGAGGTATCGCGCTAAACTCATCGGAGCGAAGTTCGCTTTACGCCGTGACCGCAAACCGCGGGTCGGCGTCACCGTGACGATCGATGACGCCCTGGCCCAGACGCTGAAGGAACCCGTTGAGCATGGAGACCTTGAACATGAGTGACGCCGACGCAGGCGCCGAAGACGGCGTGCATTTCGATAGCGAGCATCCCGCCCGCATCATGATCGTCGACGATCACACCATCGTCCGTCATGGCATCGCCGAGCTGATCAGCCGCGAACCCGATCTGGGCGTGGTTTCCGAGGCCGGGGACGCCGAAGAAGCGCTCAGGATCATCGCTGACGCCAACGATCTCGATCTGGCCATCGTCGACATCTCGATGCCGGGCATGAGCGGCATCGACCTCATCAAACGCGCGGTCGAAATCCGGCCGTCCTTGCCCATCCTCGTGATGAGCATGCATGACGAATCCTTGTATTCCGACCGTGCCTACCGCGCGGGCGCCAAGGGCTATGTCATGAAGCAGGACGCTTCCGACAAGCTGTTGCAGGCGATCCGCAAGGTGCTCAAGGGCGGCGTCTATGTCAGCGACCGCATGCAGACCATCATGCTGCAGCGTTACCTGAACGCCGGCGATTCGGTCAGTTTCATCGACAACCTGACCGACCGAGAATTCGAAATCCTGCGCCTGATCGGGCAGGGCTTGTCGGTGCAGGACATCGCCAAGAAGCTCGGCCGCAGCGCCAAGACCATCGAAGCCCATCGCGCCAACCTGCGTGAAAAGCTCGGCATCCGCAAAGCCGCCGAGCTCACGCGGTTCGCCACGCAATGGGTCGAACGCGGCAATTGAATCTCAACCCGCTGTGCGGAACTTGCTGACGGTTTCGCTCAAGCGGTGCGCCTGATCGGTCAGGGCATGGGCGGCCGCCGCCGATTGTTCGACTAGGGCGGCGTTCTGCTGGGTCATCTGATCGAGATGGCCGACGGCTTGGTTCACCTGACTGATCCCCGAAGATTGCTCTTGGGTCGCCGATGAAATCTCGGCGATCAGATCATTGACCCGTTGCACCGAGTTGACGATCTCGGTCATCGTGGTGCCGGCGTCCTTCACCAGATCCGTGCCTTCGCCGACCTTGTTGACCGATGCGGTGATCAAGGTCTTGATTTCGCGTGCCGCCGAGGCGCTGCGCTGCGCGAGCGCGCGTACTTCGCCGGCCACGACCGCAAACCCGCGGCCTTGTTCGCCGGCACGGGCGGCTTCCACTGCCGCGTTCAAGGCCAGGATGTTGGTCTGGAAGGCGATGCCGTCGATGACGCCGATGATGTCGGCAATCTTCTT
>CAXBRX010000321.1:0-4196 GCA_963977835.1 uncultured Derxia sp. | reverse complement strand
CCAAGGCCGATTTGCGCGGGCCCGGCTGCCATATCGCCGCGGTGCTCGCCGCGACCGATTTCGTGCTGCCCGCGATCGAAATCATCGACTCGCGTTACCGCGATTTCAAGTTCGACCTCAAGAGCGTGGTGGCCGACAACTGTTCGTCGTCGCGCTTCGTGGTCGGCGGCGCGATCGCCGATCCGGCGGGCGTTGATTTGCGCACCACCGGCGTGGTGCTCGAAAAGAACGGCGAAGTGGTCGCGCTCGGTGCGGGCGCCGCGGTGCTTGGCCATCCGGCTGCGGCCATCGCCATGTTGGTCAACAAACTGGCCGAGCGCGGCGAGCATTTGCCCGCGGGCACGCTGGTGCTGTCGGGCGGCATCACCGAAGCGGTTGCGGTCAAGGCCGGCGATCACATCACCTTGCGCGTGCAAGGCCTGGGTTCCACCTCGGTGCGTTTCGTCTGAGCGCGCCGGTACACACGAAAAGGAAGCGCGATGCCATTCGCACAGATCTACATGCTGGAAGGCCGCACCGAAGCGCAAAAGAAGGCGGTGATCGAGAAGGTCACGCAGGCGCTGTGTGAAGCCGTCGATGCACCCAAGCAGAACGTGCGGGTCTGGATCCACGACGTGCCCAAGGCCAACTGGGGCATCGCCGGGGTTCCGGCCTCGGAGCTCGGGCGCTGAAGGCCATCCGCACGCAGTAGAAAAACCACGATCGAAGCAAAGCCGCAAAACATGCCGCGATGACGGCAGGGGGCCGGCTACGCCTGCGCAATGCGCGGGCGGCAGGGAGGAGACATGAAACACACAAGGCTCAAGGCGGCCATGGCCGCACTTGCGTTGAGCGCCTGCACGGCGGCGCCCGACATGACCGCGATCCAGGCCGAACGCGCACGGCCGGTGCAGCGTTACGACATCACCCAGGCGTTGGCCAGCAACGGCCGCGTGATCGTCGCCGGCACCCAAAGCGCCGCGGTGCTGGTGTCCGATGACCAAGGTCAGCGCTGGACGCGCATCGCGCTTTCTGGCGCATCGATGATCGGCCTCGCGGCCTGTCCCGATGGCAGTTTCGTCGGCATCGATTTTCATCACCAGGTCTGGTCGTCCGATGCGGCGGGCAAGAGCTGGGCGTCGGTCAAGCTCGAACGGCCGGGCGTGCCGCTCGCGCTGACTTGCGATCCGAAAGGCCGCTGGTGGGTCGCGGGCAGCCAGTCCGTCATTGCGATGAGCGACGACCGCGGCGCGCATTGGACCGTGATCGACGGCAAGGAAGATGCGCAGATCACCGCGCTGCAATTCGTCGATGCGAATGTCGGCTACGCGGCCGGGGAATTCGGCCATGTGCTCGCGACCGAAGACGGCGGCCAGACCTGGACCAAGCGCGCGCCGATCGCGGGCGAGTTCTATCCGTACGCGATGGTGTTCACGAGCCGCGATACGGGCTGGGTCAGCGGCCTGGCCGGCCAGGTGCTGCATACGCAAGACGGCGGACGCACCTGGGCGCCGCAGACCAATGCCACGCACGCGCCGTTGTACCGCTTGTTTGCGCATCGCGGCGTGCCTTATGGCGTTGGTGCCGGCGGCACGGTGGCGCGCTTGCAAGGCGATGCCTGGCAAGCCGTGCCTTATCCGGATGCCGGCCCGGCCTTCATCGGCGCCGGTGCTTCGCTCGACGCGCAGGACGCGCTCGCGCTTGGCGGTCCGGGCGCCTTGTTGCGCGTGATTTCAGCCCGCACGAATTGACGAGGAAGTTCCACATGATCGCCCCCGTACGCAAATCGATTACGCATGTGCTGCATCGCGCCGAGGAATGGATCTTCGCCAATCCGAAGATCGTGCTCGCGCTGATCTTCACGGTGACGGTGTGCTTCGCCGCCATGCTGCCGCGCCTGCGCTTTTACACCGACTTCGCCGATCTGCTGCCGCAGAATCATCCGTACATCCAGGTCTACAACCGCCTCAAGGAAAACTTCGGCGGCGCGAATCAGATCGTGATGGCGATCGAGGTCGAGCGCGGCACGATCTTCAACGATGAAACTCTCAAGCTCATCAACGATGCGACCCAGGGCATCGACAATCTGCCGAGCGTCAATCACAACCTGGTCTCGTCGCTGACGCATCGCACCGCGCGCAAGGTCTCGCTTTCGCCCGAGGGCGGCTTCGTTTCCGAGCCTTATTACGACGCGCAAAAGCCCACGCGCAGCGTGGCCGAGCTGGAGCAGCTCAAGAAGGATGTGATCGCCAATCCGACGATCTACGGCTTGCTGGTGTCGCCCGATCTGAAGGCCGCGCTCATCAAGGCCCAGCTCAATGAAGGCGACATCGATTACCCCAAGACTTTCGCCGCGCTCGAACAAGTGCGCGCCGCGGTCAGTGCGCCGGGGCACAAGGTTTACGTCACCGGCAATCCGGTGTTGACCGGTTGGGTCTACACCTATTTGCATCAGATCGTGGTGATCCTCGCGGCCACGCTCGCCTTGCTCGCGACCTTGCTCATCGTCTATTTCCGGCGTTTGTATGGCATCGCACTGCCGCTGCTCGGCATCGCCTTGTCGTCGATCTGGGGCCTGGGCTTCATGTCCCTCATCGGGATCAACCTCGAACCTTTGTCGCTGCCGATTCCGTTTTTGATCGCGGCGCGCGCGACTTCGCACGGCGTGCAACTCGTGGTGCGGTATTACGAAGAACTCGCGATCGTGAAGAACGGCAAGCAGGCCGCGCGCAATGCGCTCGACGCCTTGTTCCGGCCGGGGTCGCTCGCGATCATCGTCGATGCGGTCGGCATCGCGGTGCTGGTGCTGGGCGCGGCGCCGTTCAATCACAAGCTCGGCATCGCCGCGGGCTTCTGGGGCTTTTCGGTGATCTTCACCGTGCATTTCATGGTGCCGCTCGCGCTCACCGTGCTGCCCCAGCCCAAGGCCACCGAAAACGCCAACCAGGGCGTGCGCAATGCGCTCGGCGTTTTGATGGCGCGCACCGGCGGCACCGATGGCGGCGCGCGCACCATCCTCATCCTGACGCTGCTCGGCGCATTGGGCGCGGTGTATTTCGTCTCGAAGGTGCAACTCGGCGAAAGCGAGCCCGGCAGTCCGCTCTTGCATCGCACGCACGATTACAACGTCTCGACCAAGGCGATCAACACGCTGTTCCCGGGCTCGGAAGAATTGCATGTGATCGCGCGCACCGATGACAAAGGCGGCATCAAGCGTCCCGAGGTCATGGCTGCGATCGAGCGCTTCCAGGCCCACATGCTCAGCGACCCGGCGCTCGGCGGGACCAAGGCGCTGCCCGGGGTGGTGCGCGTGGTCAACCGGCTCACGCACAACGACGACCCGCGCTGGATGCAGATTCCGGACAACGCGGAGGAGGTCGGCGGCCTGATGTTCGCCTACCTTGCGTCGAGCCCGATTCCGGGCGCGCTCAAGGAATTCGTGAGCCCCGACGAAAACGAAGCCGACATGGTCTTCTATTACAAGGACCATCAGGCCGCCACCGTCGCGCGCATCGATGCGCTCGCCAAGGAAGGCATCGCCGCGATCGAGCATGACGTGCCCGGCCTGCACATCGAACTCGGCGGCGGCATCATCGGCGTGACGGCCGCGGCGAACCAGGCATTGCACACCGACCACATGATCATCATCCCGGCGGTGATGATGATCGCCTTCGTGCTGGTCATGGCGTACTACCAATCGCTGCATGCGGGCTGGTTGATGGTGCTGCCCATGCTGTTCGCCACCCTCATGACTTACGCCTACATGGGCGCGGCCAACATCGGCATCAACGTCAACACGGTGCCCGTGATCGCAGTCGGCGTCGGCGTGGGCATCGATTACGCGGTCTATTTCATGGACCGCATCCGCGAAGAAATGGCGCGCACCCACAGCATCCACCGTGCGGTGGTCAATGCGGTCGCGACCACCGGCTATGCGGTCTCGTTCACTGCGGCGACGCTGATCGCTGGCGTGGTGCTCTGGATCTTCATGTCGGACCTGCGTTTTCAGTCCGACGCCGCGGTGCTGCTGTCTTTCATGCTGATCGTGAATGCGATTGCCGCGATGCTGATCGTGCCGGCCTGGTGCGTGGTGTTCCGCCCGCATTTCGTCGTCGCCACGCATTACGACGCCGACGGCGTGCTCGACGCCCATGAGGACGCAATGATCCGCAAGGTCGCTGGAGATCGGAAGAGCACACGTCTGAACTCCAGTCACG
>CAXBRX010000320.1:0-4203 GCA_963977835.1 uncultured Derxia sp. | reverse complement strand
CGCACCACCGAATGGGTCTCGAAGGCTTCGATGTGGATGTCAGACGCGCCATCGCGCGCAGCTTGCGTGAGCAGCGCGTTGATCATGCGGATGATGGGCGCGTCGTCCTCGACTTCGAGCAGATCCTCGATCTCGGGGATGTCCTGCATCAGGCGCGTGATGTCGACATCGGCCTCGGCTTCGTCGACGATGCGCGCCGCCGCGCCATCGGCCTGGGCATAGGCCAGGCGCAGGCCTTCATCGACCTCGGCGGCGGATTTCCATTGCGTGGCCAGCCGGCCGAAACGCCGCGCGAGTTCGGCCAGGGCATCGGGGTCGGTCTGTTCGCAAACCCAGACTTGCGCACCGGCCGCGTCCTGCCCCGCGAACACCAGCTTGGCATCGCGCGCAAAGGCGTACGGGACCAGACGAGCGCTATCGGGATCGATCCGCATGGTGGGCTCAGGCACGGCGCTCGGCCTATTCGGCTTTTTTGTCGGCGGCCGACTTGTCCGGCGCGATCAAGGACGCGGGCGGCTTGACCGTGCCCTTGGCATCCAGCGGCGCCAGATCGGGCGTCTGCATGTTGGGCAGCAGCCAATGATCCTTGGGCGCGTTCTCATGGCCGACCGCACGCATGTAGTCGTAACGGTCCATCACGATCGAACTCGAGGCCGATCCATCGCGGATCACGTACGGGCGCAGGAAGACCATCAGATTGGTCTTGGTGCGTTGGCGCTTCTCGGACCGGAACAGGCTGCCCACCACCGGGATGTCGCCGAGCAAAGGCACTTTGTCGATGCCGTTGGAAGCCTTGTCTTCGACCAGGCCGCCGAGCACGATGATTTGACCGTCATCGACGATGACATTGGTTTCGAGCGAACGCTTGTTGGTGATGAGGCCGGCGCTCAAGGACGAATCGGCCACGCTCGAGACTTCCTGATAGATCTGCATGCGCACCGCGCCGCCTTCCGAGACCTGCGGCTTGACCTTGAGCGTGATGCCCACGTCCTTGCGTTCGACGGTCTGGAACGGGTTCACGGTGGACGAATTGCCGCTGGTGTTGGTGTAGGTGCCGGTCACGAAAGGCACGTTCTGGCCGACCACCGCCTTCGCCTCCTCGTTGTCGAGGGTCATGATGTTCGGCGTCGACAGGATGTTGGCGTTGCCCGTGCTCTCGAGCGCGCGCGCCAGGAAACCGAGGTTCGTGACCTCACCGATGCCGGGCAAAGTGATGGTGCCGCGCACGACGCCGATGTTCAGCCCGCTGCTGATCGTGCTCAGATTCTGGGCCGCGCCGACGATGCTGGTGCCGGCGTTGTTGAACACCTGCCCGCCGATCACGCTTGTGCCCGAGGTGTTGCCGACGCCGCCGAGGTTCAGCCATTGCACGCCGAACTGGGCCGCGGTGTCGGACGTGACTTCGACGATCAGGGTTTCGATGAAGACCTGGGCGCGCCGCACATCGAGTTTTTCGATGATGTCGCGGATGTTGCGATAGACCGGTTCGGGCGCGGTGATGATGAGCGAATTGGTCGCCGGATCGGCCTGGATCATGCCGCCGCCCGATCCCGATGAACTGGTGTTGGTCGTGCTGCCACCGAGGATGGGGCTCGCGGCCGAGCCGGCCGTCAGCGTCGATCCGCTGGTGGTGCTGCCCGAGCTACCCGTGGTGGTGTTCGACGACAGCGAAGGCGTCGACGAGGCCGACTGAATCTGGCTCGTGTCGGCAGTCAGGATGGAACGCAGCAATTGCGCGAGCTTGGTCGCCTCGGCGTTCTTCAAATAAACGATGTTGACATTGCCATTGCCCTGGGTCGGCTGATCGAGCCGCGCCACCAAAGACTTGGCCTGCTCGGCGCGCAAACGACTCGCGGCGCGCAACAACAACGAATTGGTGCGTTGATCGGCCAGCAGAGTCACGCGCTGGCCGGCCGGTGCGCCCTGGGCGCGCCCGTCTTCGAGCAAGCGGGTGACCAGCGTCGCCATGTCGATCGCAGTCGCGTATTTGAGCGGGATGATTTCCAGATCGACCGCGCCCGGCACATCGACGGTCGCGATGATGCGGCCGATGCGGCGCAGGTTGTCGGCGTAATCGGTGATGACGAGGGTGTTGTTGGCGTCGTAAGCGCTGATCGTGTTGTTGGGCGAGATCAGCGGACGCAACACCGGCACCAGATTGGCGGCCGATTCGTAATTGAGGCGAAAGACCTGGGTGACGATCTGGTCGCCGCGCGCGCCCGCGCCGCCGGCATCGACCCGGCCGCTTTGCAGCTTGGCGTCCGACTCGGGCACGACCTTGGCGAACTTGCCGTCCTCGACCACCGCGAAGCCTTGCAGGCGCAGCACCGACAACAACATGCGGTAAGCCTCTTCACGCGTCACCGGCTTGGGCGTGGCGAGCGTGATCTGGCCGCGCACGCGCGGATCGACGATGAAGGTGCGGTTGGTCATCTGGCCGATCGCGCCGACCACGGCGTCGAGATCGACATTGACGAAATTGAGGGTCACCAGATCGCTGGCGGCGTTGGCCTTGGCATTGCCCTCGGGCTCGGCGGCATTCGGCTTGGCTTGCAGGCCGCGCAGATCGAGGGTCGGTGCCGGCGCCGCGGGCGGCGGGGTCTGGGCGGACGCGAGCGCACCGGCCAAGGCGGCCACGATGGCGGCGCCGGCGAGCAGGTGGCGCCTCGCAAGCGCCGATCGAGCGTGAATGGTCATGATCCGAATCGCAATTCCGCCCCGTTTGCACTCGGGCGTCCCAACAGGCCGATCAACGGGCCCAGTTCAGTGCGTACCGCCGGCTCGGCCTGGGCCTCGCCACGAAACTGCAGATGCTGAGGCGTCCATTGGCCGTTGCCCGACAACAACAACGGCCCTTTGATCGTCGCCAATTCGAAGCCGATCTGGGCGCCGGCACCATGCGCAGTCAATCGATAACTCCCCAACGGTGCCACCGGCGACAAAGCAGATCGTGCGTCGCTCCAGTCCAGCGTCAGCGTACCGTCGAGCCCCTGCGCCGCACCGAAGTGCGCGGACAGTGTATCCCACGACATCCGCAAGTCACCACCTGGGCGCAGCGTATTGAACGGTGCGCCGGCCGCTTCGATGAGGTCGGCCGGTAAGCGGATGTTGCCCGGCTCGACCCGCAATTGACCCCAGGCCAGCACCAAGCGGAACGGTTGGCCGATCATTGCATCGCCCGATACACGCACCCCGACCCGCAAAGGCGCCACGCCGAATTCGTCGAATTGCCAGGCGAGCGGCCCCGGCATCGGGGTGTAATGCTTGCTGCCGATATTGCCGCCGGTCACGAACACCGGCCGCGCGCTGCCCGACCAGACCGTGCCCTGCACCTCGGCCAGCAAGACCCGGCCGCCGCTTTTCTCCTCGACCCAATGCGCGAGATACGCGGCCGGCACGAAAGGCAGGGTGCCGAGCAGCACCGCCAACAAGGCCAGAACACCGAGGACCAGGACGAGCAGGGTTTTGCGCATGCAGTCGGCCGGCCGATCAGCGCTTGAACACGAATTCGGCGTTCACGCGGCCGCCTTCGCCGGTCGAGCTGACGCTGGCCGTTTCGATCTGCGCCCCGGCCTCGCGCACCGCCTTGAAAGCCCAGGCGGCGATCGCGTTGTAAGGCGCTTTCTCGAACTTGAGCGCGACCGCGCCGTTGTCCTTGGCGGAAATGTCCGCTTTCAATCCTGCCGCCTGTAAAGACGCTTCGAGCACACCTTGCAAATTGCTGCCTGCCACCGGGCGCGGCAAGCGCGAGGCGCCGGCCGCGATGCCGGCCATCTCGCCCGCGTCGGCGCGCAGTTTGGGCAGATCGCGTTCGAGCTTGGCCCGCCCGCTCAAGGCCGGATCGAGCAAAACCAGGTACACGAGCGCCAGGCCGACCACGCTGAGCATCGCCACCACCATGCGGCGCTCGCGCTGAGTCCAGGTTTCCCAGCGTTGGCGCCAGGCTTCGACGAGAGCGTTCATGCCGCCTTCCTCCGCAAGACGATGGTCGCGGTGCCGTCGGTGGCCGCGGGCTCGGCGCTGATCTCGATGTCGGCGGCGCGCGCACGCTCGATGACCTTGGCCGGATTGACGCCCGGCGCCAGCTTGGCGCGCAGGCTGCCGCCGCGGTATTCGAGGCTGCGCACCAGGGCAGATCGGAAGAGCACACGTCTGAACTCCAGTCACGAGTGGATATCTCGTATGCCGTCTTCTGCTTGAAAA
>CAXBRX010000319.1:0-4221 GCA_963977835.1 uncultured Derxia sp. | reverse complement strand
GGCCAGCAAGGTCGCGCTGTCGGCGTCGTCGATGCTGGCGCCAACCTGCTGGGCGATGTAACGCGCGAGCTTGCGGATGCGTTCGACGCGTTGATGGGTCGAGCCCAGCTTGTTGTGATAGACGACGCTCTTCAAGCCTTCGAGGCGCGTGTCGAGCCGTTGCTTGCGGTCGGTGTCGTAGAAGAACTTGGCGTCGGCCAGGCGCGCGCGCAGCACGCGCTCGTTGCCGCCGCGAATCAGCGAGTTGTCTTCGGCCTGCAGATTGGACACCAGCAAGAAGCGGTTGCGCAGCTTGCCCGCGGCATCGGCCACCGCGAAATACTTCTGATTCAGCTGCATCGTCAGGATCAGGCATTCCTGCGGCACATCGAGGAAGGTTTCCTCGAACTGCGCTTCGACGACGACCGGCCATTCGACCAGCGCCGTGACTTCATCGAGCAGCGCGTCGGGCATGATGACCGTGTCGGTGCCCGCGTGCGCCTGCAGCGCCGCGACGATCTTGGCGCGCCGCGCCTCGAACGATGCGATCACGCCGCCATTGCGTTCGAGTTCGGCTTCGTAATCGTCGGCCGATGCGAAGGTGACGAGGCCGCCGACCGCGCGCGCGATGAACCGATGCCCGAGCGTATGACGATCGGCCTTGAGGCCCAGCACTTCGATGGGCACCACCGCGCTGCCGTGCAAGGCCACCAGATGGTGCGCAGGCCGCACGAATTGCACCGTGCTCAGGTCAGCCAATTGATAGCTCATCACCTTGGGGATGGGCAACTTGGCGAGCGCTTCTTCGACCACCGTTTGCAGCACCGCGCCCAGCGGCTGGCCCGGCGCGACCGATTCATGGAACAAGGCCTCGGCCTTGCCGTCGGGCGCGCGCGTGAGCTTGGGGATGTCGGCTTCGCTCAGGCCCAGTGCGGCCAGTTTTTTGAGCAAAGGCGGCTGCGGTTTGCCATCGGCGCCGAAGGCCACCGAGACCGGCAGCACTTTGTCTTTTTTGGGCGTGTCGGGCGAGCGCTCGCGCACATTGGCGATGCGCACCGCGAGCCGGCGCGGCGTCGCGAACGCGGTCGCGGCGCTGTCGGCTTCGAGAAAGCCCAACGCCTGCAGCCGCGCGCGCACGCCTTCGGCGAAAGCATCGCCGAGCTTCTTGAGCGCCTTGGGCGGGAGTTCTTCGCAGAACAGTTCAACGAGCAGGGGCGCGTTCATGCCTGTGCCTCCGCGTTGGCGGCATCGAGTGTGACGCCGAGCTTTTGCAATTGTTCAGGGGTACACATCGGATAGCCCAGCTTGGCGCGCGACTCGACATAGGTCTGCGCCACCAGCCGCGAAAGATTGCGGATGCGCGCGATGTAGGCCGCGCGCTCGGTCACCGAGATCGCGCCGCGCGCATCGAGCAGATTGAAAGTGTGCGCAGCCTTGAGGATGCGCTCATAGCCCGGCAGCGGCAGGCCGGCCTCGAGCAGACGGCGCGCCTCGGCCTCATGGTCGCCAAAATGGCGGAACAGCATCTCGACGTTGCTGTGCTCGAAGTTGTAGGTGCTCTGCTCGACTTCGTTCTGGTGATACACGTCGCGGTAGGTGAGCTGCTTCTTCACGCCGTTTTCGACCCATTCGGTCCAGACGATGTCGAAGATGTTGTCCACGCCTTGCAGATACATCACCAGGCGCTCGATGCCGTAGGTGATCTCGCCCAGCACCGGCTTGCAATCGATGCCGCCCACCTGCTGGAAGTAGGTGAACTGCGTGACCTCCATCCCGTTGCACCAGACTTCCCAGCCCAGGCCCCAGGCGCCGAGCGTCGGGTTCTCCCAATCGTCCTCGACGAAGCGGATGTCGTTCTTCTTCGGGTCGATGCCCAGCGCTTCGAGCGAGCCGAGGTAAAGGTCGAGGATGTCGGCCGGGGCCGGCTTGAGCACCACCTGGTACTGGTAGTAGTGCTGCAGACGGTTGGGGTTGTCGCCATAGCGGCCGTCCTTGGGCCGGCGCGAAGGCTGGACATAGGCCGCACGCCAAGGCTCGGGGCCGAGCGCGCGCAAGAACGTGTGGGTGTGCGAGGTGCCGGCGCCCACTTCCATGTCGAACGGCTGCATGAGCGCGCAACCACGCTTGTTCCAGTACTGCTCGAGCGTGAGGATCGCTTCTTGAAAGGTGATCATGAGAATCCGCGGGGAAGAGTGCCGGCCGTCGTGCGCCACAAGGCGCAGGCCTGGCACGAGTCGGGGCGGATTTTATCGTGGAACCCTTCGATCCGCCGCCAGCCACGACGCGGGTGCGTCGGGGCTGGGGCGAGAGGAGGTCGTCGGGTTGTCAGAAACCGCGACTGACAGCAGCGTTGACGTGGTAGGCGTGGTTGAAGTTGGCGCGGTCGAAACCGTAGGTGAGTGAGGCGTTCCAACCGCCCGGCAGGGTCAATTGCGCGCCGAGGTCGAGCGCGAGCGTGTCGCGCGCATCGGCGCTGGACGGCGTGCTGTAGAACGGCCCGTCGGTCTGATCGGCGTAACGCAGGCGCGCGTTGCCGGTGTGCTCGTACTCATGCCGGTATTCCAGCGCAACCTTGGGCGATAGCCGGCCAAACGCCGTCGGCACGCTGGTCTGCAATTGCGATCCGGCCACCAGCACATTGCGTGGAACGCGCTGATTCTCGTAGTGCAGCCCCTCGGTGGTCGGGGCCGATTCGTTGTAGGCACGCAAGGTGGTACTCGCGCCATCCACCCGAAGGTAGGGCAACCAGGTGACGGCCTCGAGATCGATGCGATAGGTGGCCGCGACGGAGACGAACCATTGATCGGCACGCCGCGATCCGGTGGCGAAATCGCCCGCGTTCGCGAGCGGCCGCGTCGTGTCGAACGACAGGTAACCGAACCCGACGACCGCATCCAGGAACAGGCGGTCGAGCGGCTTGAAGCTGGCATAGCCGGCCAGCGCCAGGGCATTGCTGCTGTTCGAAACGCCTTCGGTTTGGGCGTTGCTGCGGTCGTGCGAGGCGCCCAGGCCACCACCGACGCGCAGCTTGGGCGTCAGCGCTACATCGACACCGGCCGTGACGCCGCTCGAATGGAAGCGGAAGCCGTCGCCGCCTGCGCGTGCGTCGGTATCTCCAAATTCGATCGGGCCGCTGCTCCACACCATGGCCGTCGCATCGGGCGACGACTTGCAGGCATCGACGGGTATCGCCAGCGCACGCGCCTTGTCCGCTGCCACCGAGTCCGGGGTGACCAGAGTCGGATCGGTCTTGGTCGCAACGCGCGTGTTGTTGTCGGGCGCCGATTCGCAGCGTGCGCTGGTGTTGCCGTGCAGGTCGCGCAGATGCGATTGGAAATGACCGAGCTGTGTGGCGACGAATCGTTGCGCGACGCCGGCTTGTTCATTGAGCAAGGTCATCACGCCGGGGTTCTTCGTCGGGTCGGGGCGTGCGGCCACCGTGATGGTGTAGGTCAGCGTGGCCGCATTCGGCGTCGGGCTGGCACTGTCGGTCACCGTCACGGTGAAGGTGTAGGTGCCCGGCGCGGTCGGGACGCCATGTACATGGCCGTCCGTGCCCAGGCTGACGCCCGGGGGCAAAGACCCACCGGACAGCGCGTAGGTGTAAGGCGCCACACCACCGGCAACCGGCAAGGGTTGATTGGTGTTTGCGCCCACGATTGCACCACTCAATCCGCCGTTGCCAATGGTGATTGCTGCTGTTGCCATGGTGCCTGCAACGGTCTGGGTTGCAGTGGCGCTCGCTGCATCGGTGACGCGCACGGTGTAGCTGAACGCCCCGGCAGTGGTTGGAGTGCCTGAGACCGTGCCAGTCGAAATGTTGAGCGTCAGACCTGCCGGCAGCGAGCCAGCGGAAATTGCAAAGGCGTACGGCGAGGTGCCGCCCGATACCGCGCTGGTTTGAGAGTACGCAACCCCGACCTGGGTGTTGGACGACGCCGTGACCGACAGCGTGAGCGTGAGAGGCGCGACTGTGCCGGACACCGTTTGTGTCGCGGTGGCGCTGGCGGCATCGGTGACGCGTACCGTGTAGCTGAACGCGCCGGCGGTGGTCGGTGTGCCCGTGACGGTACCGGTCGAGGTGTTGAGCGTTAGGCCCGCAGGCAGCGAACCCGCCGAGATGGTGAAGGCGTACGGCGAGGTGCCGCCAGAGGCGGAACTGGTTTGCGAGTACGCAACCCCAACCTGGGTGTTGGACGACGCCGTGACCGACAGCGTGAGCGTGACGGGCGCGACTGTGCC
>CAXBRX010000318.1:0-4222 GCA_963977835.1 uncultured Derxia sp. | reverse complement strand
CAGAGCCGTAAGCGGTCTCGTAGTCCTGGTCGAGCAGGTTGTCGACGCGCAGGCCGAGGCTCCAATGCGCAGCGAAGTGCCAGCGCGCGGCGAGGTCGACACGGCCATAGCCGCCCAGCGTATGGCGTACGCCGCTGGCGCTGTCGATGCGGTCGCCGCTCAGATGCCAGATGCCTTCGACTTCCCAGGCTGCGAAATCATGCGCGAGCGAAAGGTCGGCGTATTGCCGCGCGCGGCGGATCAGCCGTTCGCCGGTGCTGTCATCCTTGGGCGATTGCACGGTGAGTGCAGCCTGCGCGCGCCAGTCGGCGAGCGTGGTCGAAGCCGAGACTTCGAGGCCGTCGACCTTGGCACGACCGATGTTGACGCGGTTGAAGGACGAGTCGTAACCGATCAGATCATGGATGCGGGTCGAGAACGCGATCGCGCGCACCAGCGTCGCGCCTTGCGCGTATTGCACGCCGAGTTCCTTGGCGCGGCTGAGTTCGGGCTTGAGGGCCGGGTTGCCGCCCCACGGATAGAACAGATCGTTGAAGGTCGGCGCGTTGAATGCGGTCGACGCGGTGGCGGTCAGTTTCCAATGCGTGTCGAGCGCATAGCCATAGCCCGCGTACCAGGTGCCGTGCTTGCCGAAGTCGGAATAATCGTCGTTGCGCAGGTTGATCTGCACCTGGTGCGCGCCGATGCGCCCGACCGTGCCCGCGCGCACCGTGTCGACGGTACGTTCGGTCGTGGTGTAGGTGGTGTCGCTGTCGATGGTCTGGCGCAGATGCTCGGCGGCCAGCGTCACGGTCCAGTCGGGTGCGACGGCCAGATCGTTCTGCCAGCTCGCCTGGGTGCCCTTGCTCGTCACGTAATACGGATAGGCGGTGATGGCGGCGTCGAGCTTGTCGCGCGTGTTCGCCACATTGAGGGTCGAGGTCCAGACCGGGGTGAAACGGTTGCGGCTGTACGCGGCCAGGGTTTCGATGGTCTGCACCGATTCGTCGGCCTGGGTGGCCGGCCCGAATTCGCTGTCGTAATCGACCACGCCGCGAGTACGCAGCCAGCGCACGCCGGCTTCATGGTCGGCATTGAAGGCATAGCTGAGCTGGGCCGAACCGCTGGTGTTTTCGTAGCCGTCGAGGTCCGGGTTGGTGCCCGGGCGCTCGGCTTGTTTGATGGCGTTGAAGCCGTCGGTCGTGCTGCGCGCGGCCTGGACCGCATAGCGCCAGCCGCCTTGGGCACCATCGAGTCCGGCGCGCGCTTCGCGGGTCGCACGGCTGCCGGCCATGATGCTGGCTTCGAGCGCGGTCGGACCATCGCCGCGACGCGTAAAGATCTGGATCACGCCGCCGACGGCCTGGGCGCCGTACAAGGCGCTCACATTGCCGCGCACGATCTCGATGTGATCGATCTGTTCGACCGGGATCTGATCGAGCGAGGCGGTCGAAAAGTTCAGGTTGTTGACCGGCACGCCATCGATCAGCACCAGGGTGTGGCGCGACTCGGTGCCGCGCAACAACAGCGAGCTTTGATGGCCCACGCCGCCCAGTTGCGCGAGTTCGATGCCGGGCACGCGTTGCAGCAGGTCGAGCACATTGCCGGCCTGGCTGCGGTCGATGTCTTCGCGCGTGATGACGCTGGTGGCGGGCAAAGCATCGCCGAGCGCTTGCGCGGTGCGCGAGGCAGTGACCACGACCGGGGCCAACGGGGTTTCGGCCGCGCTGGTTTGCGCGAAGGCGGGCGTGAGACTGCTGGCGCCGGCCGCGACGAGGGCCAGACGTGCGGCGACCGCGACGGCGCGAAGGCCGACCGGGCTCTGGGGCTTGTAAGGCATGAGGACTCCCTGTGATGACTGGCGCGCGGCACCACCCCGTGCAGCGCGGTTCGTATGGCGAAGGAAGTCGTGATGACGCGGCCTGCAGATGCCCGTGGCGCGAGGCCGCAAGGCAAGTCAGGTCGTCGCCCCTCGCGACGGGCCTTCCGTTGCCTTTGGCCGGTATCCGGGCTGACAAGACGGATCACGACGCCTTCCCAGGCCTGTGTCGCACAACAGGCCCAGTGGCGGTGGTTCGTGACCTGCGCGGCGCAGCCCGAAGGCTGTTTGCGCGCTTGTCGACCGTTGCGGGGGCAGCGCAGTTCAGGGGCGTCGATCCAGGCCTGGCGGCCTGGCGCTCCCGTCTGCTTCCCGTTTAACTGCACGCGGTGGGACATCGCGTGCGGGCACCAAAGGTGGCGCGCAGTGTATGCGGCAGGCGTCTTGATCGCAAATCGTGAGGGATGGCGTGTCTGCCGGGGCCGAAAACCGCTACCATTTCGGCTCCTTCGGAATCCTCCGCCATGACCCAATCCGCCGACGCGCTGAATCGATTCATCGGGCACAGCGAGCAATTGCTCGAAGTCGCCGAATTGCTCGCGCGCGAAAACGCGCAACTCAAGACCAAGCTCGCCCAATCGCAAGCACAGGTCGCAAGCCTCGAAAAGCGCTTGTCGGGTGCGCGCGCGCGCATCGAGACGCTGATTGCGCGGCTGCCTGAAAACGAAATTCCGCCCTTGCTGTCGGGTAATTCTTGATCGCCACCACCATGCAAAGCGAAAACATCAGCGTCAAGATCCTCGATCGCGATTACGCCTTCGCATGCGCACCCGACGAGAAGGAATCCTTGCTCGAATGCGTGGCGATGGTCGATCAGAAGATGAACGCCATCCGTGCGATGGGCAAGCTGTCGGCGGTCGATCGCATCGCCGTGATGGCCGCGCTCACGATCGCCAACGACCTGGTGGCAACGCGCAAAACGAAACAAGGGTTTGCGTCACACACCACAAGCGAAATTCCGCTTGAAATCGGAGCCGCAAGTTCTAGAATGCAATCAACGGACGACGCGATTGCACAGTTTCTCGATCGAGTGCGACCGCAGTTGGGTCTCAAAGAAAATGGGTTGTTCGGTTGAACCGATGCGCCCGAAGGAGATCGAAGCGTTTTGAACAGTTTTGCCCTGCCGTTCTCGCCAAGGCCAAATACTCCGTGAACCAATGTAGTAGCTTTGGCTGCGGAATAGCGTGCTGCAGATGTGATTGACCCGCCCTCGTGGTGCTCGGTTGAACCTGATGCAGTTCTGACTGCGGCCCCCTGGACCTCCGGTTCGGGATGAAGGTCTAGCGGATCTGGCGGGGCCCCTACCCAAGCGGCGGAGAATACGTTCTCCGCCGCTTTTCTTTTGGTCCGAACGCTCATCGCTCAAGGAGACTGCAATGGCCTATTGGCTCATGAAGTCCGAACCCGAAGAATGCTCGATCGACGATGCGCTGGCTGCGCCCGATCAGACCGTGCCCTGGACCGGCGTGCGCAATTACCAGGCGCGCAATTTCATGCGCGACACCATGCGCATCGGCGACGGCGTGTTGTTTTATCACTCGTCCTGCGCGGTGCCCGGCATCGCCGGCTTCGCCGAGGTGGCGAGCGCGCCGTATCCCGATCCGACGCAATTCGATCCGGGCAGCCCTTACTACGACCCCAAGAGCGAGCGTGCCGAGCCGCGCTGGATGCTCGTGAATGTGCGCGCCACGCGGCGCATTCCGATCCTCACGCTCGAGGCGTTGCGCGCGGCACCGGCCCTGGCCGACATGGCCGTGCTCAAGCGCGGCAATCGTTTGTCGATCACGCCCGTGACCCGCGAGGAATGGCGGGTGATCGAGCATCTGGCGTTGGCCGAGGCCTGAGGCCGGGCCAATGCGACATGGCGGCAAGCCAGGGCGGCGAGCACCCCCGCGTGTTCAGGCGTTTTCGCGATCGAAGAAGCCGGCCAGCAGGCCGACATCGCGCAAGTCTTTGTCGCGTCGTTGATGTTGCTTGCGCGTGAGCACGATCTGCGGGTCGGCGAAGCGCACGCCGCGCACATGAAAATGCGCGCTCGGGCGTTCGATCATTTCATCGTCGGTGAGCGCCGGCGCGTCCGAGAACGAGCGCGGATAGTTGAACGAAACCACGTCCAGCCGCGGCGAAAGATGCGTGACGCCGCCGTCGAATTGCGCGAAGCGCAGCGCGCTTTTGAGCGTGAAATCGACATCGTCGGCGGCGCGCAGTCCGAGCACATCCAAGACCGATGAGCCGACGACGCAACAATCGTCGAGTGCGATGCCGCGGTGCAGCGGAGCTACGATTTCCTTGGCAAGCCGCCTAAGGCCGTGAAGGGGGGCGGCGGCACCGAGTTCGAGCCGGTCTTTCAGTGGATGCGCACGC
>CAXBRX010000317.1:0-4231 GCA_963977835.1 uncultured Derxia sp. | reverse complement strand
CCGGGCGCAGATGCAGGCCGACATCGCGTGCCGACAAGGCGGCGGTCACGCCATCGGCCGCGCCGAGGCCGAACACCGAACCGCCGGAAAGCACGATCGCATGCACGCCGGCCACGAGGTTCTCGGGCGCGAGCGCATCGGTCTCGCGCGAGCCCGGACCGCCGCCGCGTACATCGACCGCGGCCGGCCATTGCGACGGGCACAGCACGACGGTGACGCCGGTGCGCACGCGTTCATCGGTCGCATGGCCGACCAGCAGGCCGGGTACATCGGTGATGGCATTGCGCGGACCGGGTCTTAAAACAGGGGCGGTGGAGTGCATGATGTGGGTTGGATGAATTGGACGCTGCGAGCATGACGGCAAAACGCGATGTTGACATTGTTTCACCCGATGCCGGGTTGAGCGCTTTGGCGCCGACGCTGGTGTCCAACCAGGCGCAGCCCGTGACCGTGCGCGCCGGGCGCACTTTGCAGATCGCGCTGGCCGAGGGGGCGGCACGCTCGGACACGACCGTGTTCCTCGTGCATGGCGCGGGCGGCAATCAGAATCAATGGCGCGCGGTCTGGCAGGCGCTGGTGGCGCAAGGCTTTCGGGTGGTGGCGTTCGACTTGCTCGGCCATGGCACGAGCCCCAAGCCGCGCGACCGTGCGGCTTATCGCGGCAGCGCGATGGCCGAGGATGTGCGCGCAGTGTTCGAGAGGTATGCAGGTGACCCCGAAGCGGGTGGACGCAATGTGGTGGTTGCGCATTCGTATGGCGTGCGGCTCACACTCGCGGCTTTGCTCGCGCTGCGCGATGCCGGCCGGCCCGAGGTGTTTGCCAAGGCGGTGTTGCTTGGCGCGCAAGCGCCCGATGCGGGTTTTGCGTCGGGCGTGTTCGAGCGTCTGCCGCCGTTCGTGCTTGAACTGATGCGGCCGATGTTCGCCAAGCAGTTTCGTGCCGCGGCCTGGAGCACATCGACCGACCCGGCGCTCATTGCGGCCGAAGGCCGGATCGCCGACGGCAATCCGATGTACAGGGTCAAGGCCGGGTTCACCCAGGGCCTCGTGCCCGATGCGCAACGCTTGCGCGAATTGACGCTGCCGGTGTTGTTGCTCGCGGGGGATGAAGACCGCATCACGCCGCCGGCCGGCGCACAAGCCCTGGCCCGCGCTTTGCCGCAAGCGCAATGCCGGGTGCTCGCGCCATGCGGGCATCAACTCATGCTCGAACAAGCGGCGCAGACGATCGACGCGCTGCGCGATTTCATCGGCTGAGATGACAACGCGCCGCTCAGGCGCGGCCCACATAAACCTGCAAGGTCTCGATCTTCGTGAAACTGTCGTCCATCACTTCGAGCAGGGCGCGCAGTTTCTTGCCCGGGTAACGCTGTTTGCGATAGACGCAATACACAGGCATGGGCTTGGGCCGCCATTCGGGCAGCACCGGCACCAGCGAGCCCGCTTCTTGTTCGGGCCGGCAGAAATAATCGGGCAGCAGCGCAATGCCGAAACCATCGATCGCGAAGGTCTTGAGCACCCACGGGTCGTTGGTGGTGGTCGGCTGCGCGGGCGCGAGATCGTAATTGCCTTCGCGCGCCATCAAATGCCAGACCGGATCGGCGCCGGGTTCGTCGAGCAGGATGGCCTGATGCCGATGCAATTCGCGCGGATGCGCGGGCATGCCGTGCTGGCGCAGATAGCGCGGACTCGCGAACAGGTGGTAATTGAGCCGCCCGAGCCGTTTGGCAACCACATTGGCCTGGCTCGGCAGATGGGTGCAGACATAACAATCCACGGCCTCGGGCAAGGCTTCGAGCCGGTCGCCGACCAGTTCGACATGGCAGCGCACTTGCGGATGGCGTTGCGCGAAGGCGCGCATGACTTGGCAGACGAAGGAAGTGCTGAAGTAATTGCTGGTCAGCACCCGCACATCGCCCGCGATGCCTTCGGCGAGGTTTTGCACCGCGACGCGCGCCTGGTCGAGCCCGGCGCTCACTTCGTCGAGCACCTGGCGGCCGTGCAGCAAGAAGGTTTTGGCCGCTTCGGTCGGGGCCATGCGCCGGTTGCTGCGCAAGAAGAGCTGGGTGCCGAGTTCGTGTTCCAGTTTTGCCAATTGACGGCTCAGCGTGGCCTTCGGGATGCCGCTCAAGGCTTCGGCACGCGTGAGGCTGCCGGCGTCCATCAGGAGGACGAAAGTTTCGACGAGGCGCAGATCGAGCATGATGGGAGTGGTTTGCCTTGCGTTCCAGAATTGAAACGCAGGGTTGCATGCTGCCACTTAACGCCGGGGCGTGCAGGCGGCTATAACGCAGCCATCGCGGCGGAAGTGGATTGCCGCGCTTTTCTTTGTCACTGTTTCGAGGCCCGACTCATGAATGCTCCGCTGCGCGATCCCGTGCTGCTCAACGATTGGCACCCCGTCGCCATTTCCTCCAATGTCGTGCTCGGCAAGCTGGAAGCCACCACGCTGCTCGACACCCCGGTCGTGATCTGGCGCGACGCCGAAGGCGTGATCCACGCCTGGGAAGACCGCTGCCCGCACCGCGGCATCAAGCTCTCCATGGGCGGCATCGAAACCAAGGGCGTGGTCTGCCCTTACCACGGCTGGGTGTTCGGCTCCGACGCGCAATGCTGTCATGTGCCGGCCTTGCCCGATGCCGACGCGCAAAAGATCAATGCCAAGGTCAAGACCTTCGCCGTCAAGGAACAATACGGCCTGGTCTGGGTGTGCCTGGGCACGCCGGTGCTCGACGTGCTGCCGTTCCCGGAATTTGCCGACAAGCGTTTGCGCAAGGTCTGGTGCGGCCCGTATGAAGTCGCGAGCAGCGCGCCGCGCATCATCGAGAACTTTCTCGACATGCCGCACTTCATGTATGTGCACACCGACATCCTCGGCGACAAGCGCAAGCCCGAGATTCCGTCGTATGACGTCGAGCCGTTCGATGATCCGACCTACGGCCAGGGCGTACGCGCCTTCAATTGCAAAGCCTGGCAGCCGCGCACCAATGCGCTCGCGCATGACGGCTCGATGGTCGAATACACCTATCGCGTGGTGCGCCCGCTGACGGCCATCCTGACCAAGCAGCCCGAGGTGATGAGCGATTTCCACGAAGCCATCAGCCTGCATCTGCAACCGGTGTCCGAGACCGTGACCCGGGCCTGGATCATCCTCGCGATGACCAACTTCCAGAGCACCGACGAAGAATTGCGCAGCTTCCAGGACACCATCTTCCTGCAAGACAAGCCCATCGTCGAAAACCAGATCCCGCTGCGCCTGCCGCTGGTGCCGGGTGCCGAGGTCTCGATCTCGGCCGACCGCATGTCGACCGCCTACCGTCGCTACCTCAAGACGCAAGGCCTGCGTTACGGCGTCGTGACCGAATAAGCGTCATCGTCCTGCCGCGCCGCCGACATCGCCAGTCGGCGGCGCTTCGGGGATACTTTGGGGCATGCACAGCCCCCACCACACCCCGTTCATCGCGCCGGAACAATTCACCGATCCGGACCTCGCCCAGGCGCGTGTGCGCGCCATCTACGACGCCAACGCCGCGCATTTGCGCGAGGCGCTCGCGGCCTATGTGGCCGGCACCGACCCAGAACGCCATGTGCGCGCCTGTTATCCGCTCGTGCGGGTGCGCACCAACACCGTGGCGCGCGCCGATTCGCGTTTGTCGTACGGCTTCGTCGCCGGGCCCGGCGTGTATGAAACCACGCTGACCCGCCCCGATCTGTTCGACGATTATTACCGCGAGCAATTCAAGCTTTTGTTGCGCAACCATGGCGTCGCGCTCGAGATCGGCACCTCGACCCAGCCGATTCCCGTGCATTTCGCGCTCGGCGACGATGACCATTTCGAGGGCCATCTGAGCCCCGAGCGCCGCCTGCGCCTGCGCGATCTGTTCGATCTGCCCGACCTCGCCGCGATGGACGACGGCATCGCCAACGGCACCCATGAAGCGCCGCCGGGCGGGCCGTATCCGCTCGCTTTGTTCACCGCGCCGCGCGTCGATTATTCGCTGCACCGGCTGCGCCATTACACCGGCACTGCGGCCGAGCATTTCCAGAACTTCGTGCTGTTCACCAACTACCAGTTCTATATTGATGAATTCGTGCGTCTGGGCCATGCGCTGATGCGCGAAGCGCCTGGCGCCGATGGCTACACCGCCTTCGTCGAGCCCGGCAATGTGACCACGCCACGCGGTGCGGGCGCGCCCACCGCGGGCACGGCACCGCCGCGGCTGCCGCAAAT
>CAXBRX010000316.1:0-4234 GCA_963977835.1 uncultured Derxia sp. | reverse complement strand
CCCACCCCGCACACAACCAAGCCCCACGACCGCTGCAACGAAAAACCCAGCCGCCGATGAAGACCACCGAATCCCCCGAACACCTGCTCAAGCGCCTCTGGGGCTACGACGCCTTTCGCGGCCTGCAGCGCGAGGCGATCGACACGGTGCTGGCCGGGCGCGACGCGCTGGTGCTGATGCCCACGGGCGGCGGCAAATCCTTGTGCTTCCAGGTGCCAGCCTTGCTGCGCGACGGCGTCGCGGTGGTGGTCTCGCCGCTCATCGCGCTCATGCAAGACCAGGTCGCGGCGCTCGATGAACTCGGCGTGCGCGCGGCCTTTCTGAATTCCACGCTCGATGCGCGCACCGCGTCGGAAGTCGAAGCGCGTGCGCGGCGCGGCGAACTCGATCTGCTTTACCTCGCGCCCGAACGCTTGCTGACCGAACGCGGCCAGCGGCTGCTCGACGACATGCCGCTCGGGCTGTTCGCGATCGACGAAGCGCATTGTGTCTCGCAATGGGGGCACGATTTCCGGCCTGAATACGGCCAGCTTGCCTTCTTGCGCGAGCGTTATCCGCAGGTGCCGCGCATCGCGCTGACGGCAACCGCCGATGTGCCGACGCGCAGCGAAATCATCGAACGCCTGTTGCTCGACCCCGAGGTTTATGTCGCGAGTTTCGACCGGCCCAACATCCGTTATCGCATCGTCGAGAAGCGCGATGCGCGCACGCAATTGCTGGCCTTCATCCGCGACGAGCATGCGGGCGAATCGGGCGTGGTCTATTGCCTGGCGCGCAATACGGTCGAGGAGGTGGCGGCGCTCTTGGCCGAGCATGGCATTCATGCGCTGGCGTATCACGCGGGCATGGATGCGCAACGCCGCGCCGAGCATCAACGGCGTTTTCTGGCCGAGGACGGCGTGGTGATGGTGGCGACCATCGCTTTCGGCATGGGCATCGACAAGCCCGATGTGCGCTTCGTGGCGCATGTGGACATGCCAAAAAGCGTGGAAGGCTATTTTCAGGAGACCGGCCGCGCGGGCCGCGATGGTTTGCCGGCGCAGGCTTGGATGACTTACGGCCTCGCCGACGTGGTGCAACAGCGCCGCTTCATCGAGACCTCGGAAGCCGACGAGACCTACAAGCGCCTGTCGACCGCGAAGCTCGATGCGATGCTGGCCCTGGCCGAGGCCGGCGATTGCCGGCGCGTGCGGCTGCTCGCCTATTTCGGCGAGGCGAGCGCGCCTTGCGGCAATTGCGACAACTGCCTGAACCCGCCCGCGCGCATCGATGCGACCGAAGCGGCGCGCAAGCTGTTGTCATGCATCTACCGCTGCGAACAAAAGACCGGCTTCGGATTCGCCGCGACCCACATCATCGATGTGCTGCGCGGCAAGACCACCGAGAAGGTCGAAAAATTCGGGCACGAAACCTTGAGCACCTTCGGCATCGGCGCCGAACTGACCGAACAGCAATGGCGCACCTTGCTGCGCCAATTGGTCGCGCTGCATCTGATCGAGGTGGATTACGCGCGCTTCAATGTGCTGCGCCTGACCGAAGCGAGCCGCGCGGTGCTCAAAGGCGAGCGCACGATCTGGCTGCGCGAGGCGAGCGAAGCCAAGACCCGGCGCCGCTCGCGCAAGGGTGGCGCGAGCGCGGCGCAGCAAGGCGTGGCGGCCGGCCCCGAAGAAGCCTTGTTCGACGCTTTGCGCGCCTGGCGTGCGCAAACCGCCAAAGAGCATGGCGTGCCGGCCTATGTGGTCTTTCATGACGGCAGTTTGCGTGCGATCGCACAACTGCGTCCGCGCGACGCTTTCGAGCTCGGTGCGATCTCGGGCGTGGGCGAGAAAAAACTCGAACGCTACGGCTCGGCTATTCTTGCGCTGATCGCGGCGATGCCGGCGCCTTGAACCGGCGCTCGCCGCGGTGATCCAAGCTGGCGCAGACCAGTCTTTTCCCATCCCTCCGGAGCAGATGTTCATGAAGCAAATGAAGTTCGGGTTTGCCGCGCTGGCGATCGCTTGCGCGGCCGGAGCCGCGACCGCACAACCCACCGACACCATCGACAAAATCCGGCAGACCAAGACCATCACCATTGGCAACCGCGAAGTCTCGCGTCCGTTCTCCTTTCTCAACGAGCAAAAGCAGCCGGTCGGCTATGCGGTCGATCTGTGCCTGAAGGTCGTCGAGCAATTGCGCAAGGATTACAACCTGCCCGACCTCAAGGTGAAGTACCTGACCCTGTCGGGCGCCGAGCGCATTCCGAAACTCGTCGACGGCAGCGTCGACATGGAATGCGGCGCGACGACGAACACCAAGGCGCGCCAGGAGAAGGTCGATTTCAGCCTCACCTATTTCATCGCCGGGATGAAGATCCTTGCGCGCAAGGATGCCGGCATCACCGATCCGTATTCGCTGGCCGGCAAGACGGTGGCCTTGAGCAAGGGCACGACCTCGGAAAAACTGTTCACGCAATTGCACGATTCGGAAGTGCCGAGCATGAAGCTCGTGCAATACCCGAACAACGCCGAAGCGCTCAAGGCCGTGGTCGAAGGCAAGGCCGACGCCTTTCCGCACGACGACATCCTGCTGACCGCGCTGCTGGCGACGGTGCCCAACCATGAGGCCTACAAGCTCACGCAGACCTATCTGTCGATCGAGCCGTATGCCGTCATGGTCCGCAAGGGGGACAAACGCTTGCTCGCCGCAGTCGATCGCACCTTGGGCGGGCTGTACGTCACGGGCGAGATCTACAAGATCTACAACACCTGGTTCGACACGCCGACGCTGCACATTCCGCTGTCGCGTTTGTTGCAGGACTCGATCACGCGGCCGTCGAAAGATGCTGGTGTGGCCTTGATGCTCGGCTACGCTATTTGAGCGCGCGCAGGATGAGCCAGGCGAGCCCGCCGGCCACCAGCCCCCAGAACGCCGAGCCGATGCCGAACAGGCTGACGCCCGAAGCGGTGACGAGGAAGGTGATCAACGCGCTTTCGCGCTCGCCTTCGTTGGCGAGCGCCGCCGCCAGCCCGTTGCCGATGGTGCCGAGCAAGGCGAGGCCTGCGATGGCGAGCACGAGTTCTTTCGGAAACGCGGCGAACACCGCGCCCACCGTTGCGCCGAACAAGCCGATCAGCACATAGAACCCGCCCGCCGCCACCGAGGCCATGTAGCGCCGCGCGGGATCTTCATGCGCTTCGCGCCCCATGCAGATCGCCGCGGTGATGGCGGCGAGGTTGAGCGCATAGGCGCCGAAAGGCGCGAGCACTGCGGTGGCCGCGCCGGTCCAGCCGATCAAGGGTGAGATCGGCACATGGTGATAGCCCGAAGCCCGGATGACGGCCACGCCGGGCACATTCTGCGAAGCCATGGTGACGATGAACAAAGGCAAGGCCACGCCGATCATCGCGGGCGTCGACCAATGCGGCGTGATGAAGACCGGCGTTGCGAGTTCGAGCCTCACCTCACCCAGATGCAACAGGCCTTGGAAAGCGGCGATCAGGATGCCGAGCGCGAGCGCGAGGATGACGGCGTAGCGCGGCTGCCAACGGCGCGCCACGAGGTAGGCGATGAACATCGCGAACGCGAGCGCAAATTGGGTCTTCATCGCGACGAAGACATCGAGCCCGAAGCGCAGCAGCACACCGGCCAGCATGGCCGAGGCGAGCGAGACCGGAATGCGGCTCATCGCGCGTTCGAACCAGCCTGAGAAGCCGGCCACGGCGATCAGCACGCCGCACAACAAAAAGGCGCCGATCGCATCGGGCATGGCCACACCGCTGGCACTGGTAATGAGCATGGCCGCGCCGGGCGTCGACCAGGCCGTGACCACCGGCACCTTGTAGCGCAAGGACAGCACGATGCAGGTCAGGCCCATGCCCAGACCCAGCGCCCACATCCACGAAGCGATTTCGGCACGCGAAGCGCCGAGCGTATTGGCGGCCTGGAACACGATGACGGCCGAACTCGTGAAACCGACGAGCACGGTGACGAAACCGGCGATCAGGGCGGAGACGGAGAAGTCCTGGCGCAAGGACATGGCATGCAGCTTCCGGCGTGGCAAAGCCGCGCAGGATAAGGGGCGCGCGCATGGGTGTCCATGCACACTGCGCGCCTCGGACGGCGGTACAGCGTGTGCTGCACCGCGCGTCCGTGGACATTCAAGCGCGCATGCCGGGCGCCGATTGCAGCTTGAACACGCTGACCGCCTGGGCCAGGCGCGCGGCCTGCTCGTCGGTCAGTTTGTTCTTGGCGA
>CAXBRX010000315.1:0-4241 GCA_963977835.1 uncultured Derxia sp. | reverse complement strand
GCCCGCCACCGGTCGTCATTCATCGCGCCGACGTCGAACAGCGACACGCCGGCCGCACCGCCGTCGACATGGCCGAAGGCGCCGCCGCCCGCCGGGTGCTCGGCTTCGGCTCCTGGCTGGCCCCGCGCGACGCGCAATCCTTCGAGGCGCATGTCGATCGACTGCGCAATCGCGGCGAGGGGTTTCGCCTGTCCCTCACCAGCACCAGCGGGCGCCAATCGGTGTCTTGGAAAAAGTTCATAAGGCCAACCCCAGCAAGCTGCGCTGCAAAGTCGCGTCTTCGGCCAGCGCGCGCACATCGGCGAGTTCATCGAGCGTCCTGGTCTCGAAGTCTTTGTGCGCGAGACGTTCGCTCGCGCTCGCCGTCATCGCCGCGTCGAGCAGCACGTCTTCGTCGAGCGGCTTGAGCTGCACCTGCGGCGCGTCGCGCTTTTGCATCAAGGCTTGTTCGAGCCGATGCGGACGTTCATCGCGTTGTTGGCCGGTGCGGCCGTAGATCGTCGGCAGCATCGCCGCCATCATTTTTTCGGCCAGGCGCGGATTGCGCCAGAACAGCGCGAAGGCCTGATCGAACAAGGCGCGGTGCTCGGCGCGTTTGACGAGCGTGGCCGCGAGTGCGGCCTGCCAATCATCGCGCCGCGCGACGCCGAGCGTTTGCACCGCGCAAAGCGCGTCTTCGATCTGGCCATGCGCGACCGGCAGACCGGCGCGGCGCAACAGGCGAGCGAAATGCACGAGGTTGTCGGCGAGTTTTTCGGTGCTGGCGAAATGGAGCCACATCGTTCTTCACCTCGCCGTTGCCGATGGCCCGAGTGCGATGCCGGCTGCGGGCGGGGGCGTGCTTGGCCCAGGGGCGCAGGCCCTCAAACGCTCGCATCGGACGTCTGCTGCGCAGCCGTCCGAGCGCTCAGCGGGGCCCACGCGCGCAGGGCACGCCAACCCAAGGCGTGCCCTGCGCGCGTACCCGCCCATCGCTTGCGAGCAATTCGGGCCCGCGCCCCTGGGCCAAGCACGCCCAAGAGCGCTTCGCTGCGCAGAGGGGAGGCCACCCCAGCGCGTGGCTCGGCGCGCGCCAGGGCACAAGCCGACCCCGCGCCGCTCGATCAATCGCAAGCCATCCGCGTCTGCACGGTCTGTTTCGTCTCGGTGCCACGAGCGGCTCGAAGTTGCGTGCGGCGGTGTGGGTGGCGGCCGATTTCGCTCGCGAAGGAGAGGTGGGTACGCGACGGGGGCGCGCCTTGGGTTGGCGCGCCCCTGGCGCGTGGGCCCCACCCGACTGGTCGGCCGCAGGCCGACGCGAGCGTCTGAGGCCGACGCCCACACCGCCGCACGCAACGTCCCACACCACGCAAACGGCAATCGAGGAATGTACAAGGCGCCGAGCATGGCATCCACCGTCACGCTTGCAGCAACTCCGCCACCCGCTGCGGCGTCATCGCATGCAGATCGTCCTGGTACTTGAGCAGCACCCCCAGGGTATCGAGCACATTGCCGGTATCGAGCGCCACCGCATCGAGCTGGGTCAGCGCTTCGGCCCAATCCACGGTCTCGGCGATGCCCGGCGATTTGTAAAGGTCGAGCGCGCGCACCCGCTGCACAAAGTCCACCACCTGCTTCGACAAATCCGCATGCACTCGGGGCAGACGTCTACGCACGATCGCAAGCTCGCGTTCGGCGTTCGGAAAATCGACCCAGTGGTACAGGCAGCGGCGGCGGATCGCGTCATGGATTTCGCGCGTGCGGTTCGAGGTGATGACGACGATCGGCGGCGTGGCGGCGCGGATCACGCCGTACTCGGGGATCGAGACCTGGAAGTCGGCGAGCACTTCGAGCAGGAAGGCGTCGAAGGGTTCGTCGGCGCGGTCGAGTTCGTCGATGAGCAGCACGCGCGGCCCGTTGGCATCGGGCAGCAGCGCTTCGAGCAAGGGCCGGCGCATGAGGAAGCGTTCGCCGTACAACTCGCCCGCGAGCGCATCGACGGCACCGCCGCCGCGCGATTCGGCGAGGCGGATTTCGAGCAATTGGCGCGCGTAATTCCAGTCGTACAAGGCTTGCGCGCTGTCGAGGCCTTCATAGCATTGCAAGCGCAGCAAGTCGGTGCCGGCGAGCGCCGCGAGTGCTTTGGCGAGCTCGGTCTTGCCGACGCCTGCTTCGCCTTCGAGAAACAAAGGGCGTTGCATGCGCAAGGCGAGAAAGACCGTCGTCGCCAGCGCGCGGCCGGCGAGGTAATCGCGCGCATCGAGCGCGGCGGCGACGGCATCGACGGAGTCGAAAGCCTGCATGGGCGGGTGAGGCCGTGGGTGGACGTTCAGCGCAAGGCGGCCACCGCGCGCGCCGCGAGCACCGGGATCAGATGCGCGCGGTATTCGGGCGTGGCATGCAAGTCGCCGTTGAATTCATCGGCACTGAGCTTCACGGCCTTGGCCGCCGCGGGCGTGAGGCTTTTGTTGAGCGCCGCTTCGAGCTCCTTGCAACGGAACACGCAAGACGCCGCGCCCGTGACCGCCACCCGCACGCCGCCGGCCGTCTCGGCCACGAACACGCCGACCAGCGCGAAGCGCGAGGCGGGGTTCATGAACTTGAGGTAAGCCGCGCGCTTGGGACGCGGGAAACGCACTGCGGTGATCAATTCGTCTTCGGCCAGCGCGGTTTCGTACATGCCGACGAAGAAATCGTCGGCTGCGATTTCACGCCGGTCGGTGACCACCGTGGCGCCCAGGCCCAGCACGGCGGCCGGATAACAGGCTGCGGGGTCGTTGTTGGCGAGCGAGCCGCCGATGGTGCCGCGGTTGCGCACCTGGCGGTCGCCGATATGGCCGGCGAGTTGCGCGAGCGCGGGAATCGCGTTTTGCACCTCGGCCGAGGCGGCCACATCGGCATGATGCGTGGTCGCGCCGATGGTGACATTGCCCGCATCGACCTTGATGCCCGACAAGCCGTTGATGCGGCCCAGATCGACGAGGGTGCCCGGTTGCGCCAGGCGCAGCTTCATCGCGCCGAGCAGGCTTTGGCCGCCCGCGAGCGCCTTGCCGCCGCTGGCCTTGATCGCCTTGACCGCAGCGGCGACGTCTTGCGCACGTTGGTATTCGAACGCGTACATGGTGGTCTCCTCAATGTTGGGCCGACTGGATCGCTTCCCAGACGCGCAAGGGCGTGGCGGGCATGTCGAGGTCCTTCACGCCGAGCGGCGCGAGCGCATCGAGCACGGCGTTGATGACGGCCGGTGGCGAGCCGATCGCGCCGGCCTCGCCGCAGCCCTTGGTGCCGAGCGGGTTGTGGGTGCAAGGCGTGACGACGGTATCGACCTTGAATTGCGGCATGTCGTCCGCGCGCGGCATGGTGTAGTCCATGTAGGAGCCGCTGATGAGCTGGCCCGAGTCGGGGTCGTAGACGCAATGTTCGAGCAGCGCCTGCCCAATGCCTTGCACCAGGCCGCCATGCACCTGGCCTTCGACGATCATCGGATTGATGATGTTGCCGAAGTCGTCCACCGCGGTGAAACGGTCGAGGCGCACCACGCCGGTCTCGGGATCGATCTCGACTTCGGCGATGTGGGTGCCGGCCGGATAGGTGAAGTTGGTCGGATCGTAGAACGCGGTTTCGTTGAGGCCGGGTTCGAGTTTGTCGAGCGGATAGTTGTGCGGCACATAGGCCGTGAGCGCGATCTCGCCGAAGGTCTTGGCGCGGTCGGTGCCCGCAACGCGGAAAGCGCCATCGGTAAATTCGATGTCGGCCTCGCTCGCTTCGAGCAGATGCGCGGCGATCTTCTTGCCTTTGGCGATGATCTTGTCGAGCGCTTTGGAAAGCGCCGCACCGCCGACCGAGATCGAGCGCGAGCCGTAAGTGCCCATGCCGAACGGAATGCGGCCGGTGTCGCCATGCACGACGTCGATGTTGTCCACGGGAATGCCGAGCTTGCTCGCGACCACTTGCGCAAAGGTGGTCTCGTGCCCTTGGCCATGGCTATGCGAACCGGTGAAGACCGTCACGCTGCCGGTGGGATGCACGCGCACTTCGCCGGCCTCGAACAACCCGGCGCGCGCGCCGAGCGCACCCGCGATGTTCGAGGGCGCAAGGCCGCAAGCCTCGATGTAGGACGAGAACCCGATGCCGCGTTTGAGCCCACGGGCTTCCGATTGTTTGCGCCGTTCGGCGAAGCCTGCCACCTCGCCGAGTTCGAGCGCGCGCTTCATGCAGGCGTGGTAATCGCCGATGTCATAGGTCAGCGCTACCGGCGTCGC
>CAXBRX010000314.1:0-4244 GCA_963977835.1 uncultured Derxia sp. | reverse complement strand
CTGATGGTTGATAGTTTGTATCCGCTTGATGCTTGACACTCTGCCTGCCTGATTTGTAGCAGGTCAGCTGGCTTTCTGGGCGTTCTTCTTGCGGATGGGTGTCCCCGGGGCTTTGCGGGCGGCTGTCTTGAGTAGTTCGTCGCCGTCCCGGACCTGCACGATGGCGGGCATGACGTGGACGTCGACCTGGCGGCCGGCGCGATGTTTGCCAGCGCCTCGGTGCAAGCATGGTGGGTCGTGCATTCGCGCCCGTCGAGCAAACCCGCCGCGCCAGCCAGCAACGCCCCCGCGCAAACGCCCATCACAGACACAGCGGGTTGGGCGGCATGCAAGGTGCGCAACCATTGCACGACTTGTTGCACCGGCGCGGATTGCATTTTGGGCACGCTGCCCACCACACCAGCGAGCACGACCAACGTGTCGGCGTCCACGCGCTTGGGCAGTGCACGCAATTGCCCGATGTGCAAGCCGCTGCCGGTCTGCACACTGCGCGTCGGTGCCGCATACGCGAGCTGGAAATGCCCGGGCGCGATCTTCTCGGCGATACGAAATGCCTCGGCCGGCCCTGCCACATCGAGCAGGACCACCTCGGGCAACAACACGAACAGCACTTCGGTCATGCAAACGCCTGCGCGGCATTGACGATGCGCGCGAATCGACCCGCCAACACGAGTTCGGTGCGTTCGCGGATTTCGTCGGGCGTGTAATCGCGCCCGGCCGGATGACGCATCGCGAAGGTGTGGGTCGCGTCGGTCACGAAGCGCACGCGAAAACCCGCATCGGACGCATGGCGCGTGGTGGTCTCGCAGCATTGCTCGGTGCGGATGCCGGTGACGAGCACTTCTTCGATGCCGTTGGCGCGCAACCATTGTTCGAGGCTGCGCCCTTGTTCGTCCAGGCCGTACAAGGACGAATGCACAGTCTTGCGAAACACCGCCACCGGCGCGATGCGCAAAGGCGCGAGCGTGCGCACCAGACCGTTGGCCGGATCGAAAGGATCTTGCGCACCGCCGTTCGGGCTGATGTGAAACACCTGCACCACGGGCACGCCTTGCGCCACGGCCTGGTCGATCACGGCCTGTTGGCGTTCGAGGTATTCAGCCAGCCCCGCTTCGCTCCAATACGGCCGTTTGCGAAACGATTCCTGCACATCGATGACGATCAGCGCTTGCTTCATGTTGAACTCCGGTCATGGGGACGAACCGCATGATGTTCGGTCCGCCCGCAGACAACGAGGCCGAAACCGGACCGCTACCGCTCAGATCCGGACATCAGCTTACCCGCGCGGATGATGCGTCGCATGCAATTGTTTGAGGCGCTCGCGCGCCACATGGGTGTAGATCTGGGTGGTGCTGATGTCGGCATGGCCGAGCAGCAATTGCACCACGCGCAAATCGGCGCCGTGGTTCAGCAGATGCGTCGCGAACGCATGGCGCAAAGTGTGCGGCGAAATCGGCACTGAAATGCCTGCGGCCAACGCATGGCGTTTGATGAGCACCCAGAACATCTGCCGCGTCATCGCGGTGCCGCGCGCGGTGACGAACAAGGCATCGGCCATCTGGCCATGCAAAATCGTGCCGCGCGCTTCGCGCAGATAACGCTCGATCCAATCGACCGCGACCTCGCCCAGCGGCACCAGGCGTTCCTTGCTGCCCTTGCCCATCACGCGCACCGCGCCTTCGTTGAGGCCGACCTCGAAGGTGCGCAGGCTCACGAGTTCGCTCACGCGCAAGCCGGTCGCGTAGAGCACTTCGAGCATGGTGCGGTCGCGCAGACCGAGAGGCGTCGCGAGATCGGGCGCCTTCAACAAGGCTTCGACCTGCGCTTCGCTGAGCGTCTTGGGAAACCGCGGCGCCTGCTTGGCCGCATCCAGATTCACGCACGGATCGTGTTGCGTATGCCGCTCGCGCACCGTCCAGCGGTAGAAGCGCCGCAGCACCGTCAGACGCCGATTGGCCGAGGTCGCCTTGCTGTGCGCGAAACGATCGGCCAGATAGCCTTGCACATCGGCTTCTTGCGCGGTGCTCAAGGCAGTGCCATGCGCGGCGAGCCAAGCAGCGAATTGGGTCAGGTCGCTGCGATAAGCGGCCAGCGTGTTCTTCGACAAACCGTCTTCGAGCCAGAGCGCATCGGCAAAGGCATCAACCAGCGCTTGATCGGCGGCCGGCATCGTCAGCACACGAGCACGCCTTCGTGCACCAACAGCCGGCGTTTGGCGTCGATCAGATAACCGTCGCTCGCATGCGCGAAACCGCCCAGGCCGCGCGCCGAGACCACGCGATGACAAGGCACGACGATCGGATACGGGTTGTCGCCACAAGCCTGGCCGACCGCGCGCGGCGCAGCGCCGAGGGCCTGCGCGAGCGCGCCGTAAGTCAGCGTGCGGCCACAGGCGATGGCGCACAACTGCGCCCAGACCGCGCGTCGAAAAGCCGTGCCGGCCGGCGCGAGCGGCAGATCGAAAGGCGCCGCCGGATCGCGCGCATACGCTTGCAATTGCGCGGCGGCGCGCTGGCCGATGGCCGAACGCGGCGCGCGCGCGGGTATGTCCGGCGGCAGATAGTGCAAACCGGTGATTGCGTTTTCGGTACAGGCGATGCCGACGACGACCACGCCCGCACGCAGCGTCAGATGCACGACGCCATCATCGTTCGCGGTCGGTTCGGCATGCATGGCGCACATCCGATGCATGGCGCTTATTGCGCGCCGAGCAACCCGTCCTTGAGACCATCCTGCACGGGCTTGGGACCGATGAAGATGTTGAGCACCGCACGGAAAAAATCTTCGCCTGCGATCGGCTGCCCGACAGTCTTGCCGTTGTAGGTGATGCTCGTGCCGGTGCCCGGCACATAGTCGAGCAGCACCGTGTCGTCTTCCTTCACTTCCTTGACCGAGAGGATGATCTCCTCGAATTTGGCCAGGCGTTCACGCAAGGCGGTGAGTTGCTCGGGCGTGCTGCGCTCGACCACGCCTTCATTGAGCGCCTTGGCGAAGGTGTCGGCGCCGACATCGCGCTTCAAGCCGAAGGCGATGCGCTTGGGGCCGGGCGCATTCAGCAGCGCCGCGCCATCATGGCTCTTCGCACCCACATACAAGCCCGCCACATAGACCTTGAAGATCGCGCGCTTGCGCAGGCCCATGCCGTTGAGCACGAGTGATTGTCCGCCGACGGTGGCGGTATCGGGCATCTTGATGCCGTTGAGCTCGCCGGCCGTAGCGGTCGACCAGCTCGCCACGGCGAAGGCGGCGGCCGCCATGGCTTGCAAGCAACGGCGGTGCATGGAACCCAGCATGTGCGTCTCCTTTGTTGTGAAGTCCGCGCAGCTTAGCCCATGCCCGGGTTCACTTGAAGAATTCGCCGACGCGATCCATCCAGCTCTTGTGTTGCGGCGAGTGCTTTTCGCCACCGGCCTTGAGCGACAACTCGAAATCGCGCAGCAAGGATTTTTGCCGATCGTTGAGCTTGACCGGCGTCTCGATCGAGACATGGCAATACAAGTCTCCGGGATAACCCGAGCGCACGCCCTTGATGCCCTTGCCGCGCAAACGGAAGGTCTTGCCGTTTTGCGTGCCTTCGGGAATCGTGATCTCGCCCTTGCCACCGAGCGTCGGCACTTCGACCGCACCGCCCAGCGCCGCCGTGGTGAACGAAATCGGCACCTGGCAATGCAGGTCGTCGCCATCGCGCTCGAACACCTGATGCGCCTTGACATGGATCTCGACGTACAGATCGCCCGGGGGCCCGCCGTTCATGCCCGGCTCGCCATTGCCCGAGGAACGGATGCGCATGCCGTCGTCGATGCCGGCCGGAATCTTCACTTCGAGCGTCTTGGTCTTCTTGAGTTTGCCGACGCCGTCGCAGGTATGGCAGGGCTCGGGGATGACCTTGCCGGTGCCGTGGCAGCGCGGGCAGGTTTGCTGGATGCTGAAGAAGCCTTGCTGCATGCGCACCGCGCCCGAGCCGTTGCAGGTCGGGCAAGTGGTCGGCTTGGTGCCCGGCTTGGCGCCGCTGCCGTGGCAGGTGTCGCATTCGACCCAGGACGGCACCTTGATCGTGGTGTCGAAACCTTCGGCCGCCTGTTCGAGCGTGATCTCCATGTTGTAGCGCAGATCGGCGCCGCGATAGACGCGCTGGCCACCACCGCCGCGCGCACCGTTTCCACCGCCGAAGATGTCGCCGAAGATGTCGCCGAAGGCATCGGCAAACCCGCTCGCACCCCCGAAGCCGCCACCGCCGCCGCCCA
>CAXBRX010000313.1:0-4269 GCA_963977835.1 uncultured Derxia sp. | reverse complement strand
ATCCGCCTGCCGCGCAATGGATCTTGCTTTGTGTGAAGGCCGCGGACACCGAAGCGGCATGTGACATCGCGCGTGCCATGCAGCCGCAAGGCGTGCTCTCTTTGCAAAACGGCTTGCTCGATGCGCGCGTGCGCGCGGCCTGCGCGCCAGTGCTGGGCGGGCAAGGCATCACGACGCTGGGCGCTTATCGCGAACCACTGGCGAACGGTGCCGAGCGCATCGTGCCCGCAGGCGAAGGCGAAATCCTGGTGCCGAGCGAATTCGCGCCAGTCGCCGCGTTGTTGGCCAGCGCCGGCTTGCACGCACGCGTCGCGCCCGACATCGCGCAAGCGCGGCTCGCCAAATGGCTGGTCAATCTGGCCATCAATCCGGTCACGGCGGCGTTTCGTGTCCGCAACGGCGAACTCGCTTCACCGCCCTTGCGCGAGATCGTCGAAGCCCTGGTGCATGAAGCCTGGCCGGTGCTCGCGGCCGAAGGCCTGGCGCTCGATCTCGACGCGGCGCGTGAACGGGTGTTCCAGGTGGTGCAAGCGACCGCCGCGAATCGCTCGAGCATGCTGCAGGATGTGCTGGCCGGCCGACCGACCGAACTCGATGCGCTGACCGGCGCCTTCCTCGCGCTCGCACGCGCGCATGGACAGGCGGCGCCGACCCATGAAGCGCTGTACGCCCGGCTGGAATCCTCGCCGCGATGAACGAGCGCGCGGGGCTGCATCGCGCGGCCGCAACGCCCACCTGCGCAGCCTTTTTCAGGCTGGGAATACGCCCCATTCGCGCAGCACTTCCTCGGTGTTCAGGCCAGGCACGGGCGGCCCGCTGCGCACCTGGCCGGGCGTGGCGGAAAACCGTGGCACCGGTGCGGCCTGGCGCAATCCCTCGACTTCGACGCTGGCCGCACGCGCCTGGGCATGCGCATGCGCGTCGGCCGCCTCGAGCGTGAGCACCGGCGCGAAGCAGGCGTCGCTGCCCTCGAACACCGCGCACCATTGCGCCTGGGTGCGGGTCGCGAACACGGCGGCAAAACGTTCGCACAAGGCGGGCCAGCGCGTCTGGTCCATCTGGGCGGCAGGATCGACATCGCGCAGATCGAGCCGCGCGAGCAACTCGGCGTAGAACTGCGGTTCGAGCGCACCGACGCTGATCCATGCCGCGTCGGCGCATTGGTAAACGTTGTAGAACGGCGCGCTGCCGTCGAGCACACGGGCTGCATGCGGATCGGCCGCGCGCACGCCGCGCAACAAACTCGCCAGCAAGGCCGTGCCGTCGCAGATCGCCGCATCGACGACTTGTCCGCGGCCACTGCGCCGCGCTTCGAGCACGCCGCAGACGATGCCGAAGGCGAGCGGCATCGCGCCGCCGCCCATGTCGCCGAGCAAAGTCGGCGGCATCCAGGGTCGGCCTTCGCCCGCGTAGCGCCCGAGGTCGAGCGCGCCACTGAGCGCCGCGTAATTGAGGTCATGCCCGGCGCGTTGCGCGAGCGGCCCGGTCTGGCCCCAGCCCGTCATGCGCGCATAAACAAGTCCGTTATTGCGTGCCAGGCAGGCCTCGGGTCCGAGCCCGAGGCGTTCCATGACGCCTGGGCGAAAGCCTTCGATCAACACTTCGGCACGTTCGATCAGCCCCAAAGCCGCGGCGCGGCCATCGGCTTGTTTCAGATCGAGCGCGACGGAACGTTTGCCGCGATGGGTCAGGGTGAAGCGGCCTGGATCGAGCAAGGTCGGTGTCGCGGTCGGCGCGCGCGGGCGCTCAACGAGCACCACATCCGCGCCCATGTCGGCCAGCAGCATGCCGGCCATCGGGCCGGGGCCGATCCCGGCGAACTCGACCACCCGCAATCCGTGCAACGGCCCCATCTCGCCCCCTCGTCGTTCTTGTTGTCGCGGCGCGGTTGCGCCGTGTGCATTGTGCCGACGAGTCAGGACAGGGCCAAACAAAACGGGCGCCCGCAGGCGCCCGTCGAGGCGAAGATCGCAGCGCTCAAAGAATGCGCAGATCCTTGAGCTTGATGGTGTCGAACACGGCGCGGAATTCGCCCTTGTCGAAGGGCTTGCTCGCGCCGACATGCCCGGCCTTTTGCAAGGCGTCCATCTCGCCGGCCAGACGCCGCGCCTGTTCTTCGAACGAGGCGGCCATTTCGGCCTTGCCGAGCAGGCGCGCTTCGGCCGCACGGCCAACCGCCATGCGATGAAAATTCCGGCGTTCGAGATAAACCGCCGAGCATTCGGTCTCGCCGCGCCCGTTATCCCAAACAAATCGTGAATCGAGCACGATGCGCCCGATGTTAGGTGTGCTGTCCATTGCCGTTCTCAGTCCCTCGATAGGACGTAAGATAAATTCCTATGCGGCGCATTGTGAGGGGGAAAAACCCTCTACGACTGTGAAGTATTGCACAGCCTGTTCGTAGCAGTTCGTGTCAGGGCAAATATTTCGCCCAAAGGGCGCCAAAAGCCGGCCAAACGGCATAAAACCTTTTGACACCAATGGGTTATGCGCGTGACGCAGTTCTCAATCGGCCCGGTGACAGCGCTTGTGCCGAGACACCGAGCTGGGCCAGATCGTCGGGCATAGGCGACTTGGCGATCAACGCTGCGCAAGCGCGTGCCATGCCCTCGGCGGTCTGGATTCCGTAGCCGCCTTGTGCGGCGAGCCAGAAAAAGCCGTCCAGATCGGGATCGAAGCCGCCGACCAGATCGCCATCGGCGACGAAAGACCGCAGCCCGGCCCAGACCCGCGTCGGGCGCCGGATGCGCAGGCTGCTGATTTGTTCGATGCGCCAGATCGCGGTGGCGATGTCGAGCTCTTCGGCCTGCACGTCGTGCGGTTCGACCGGATCGGCATTCGCGGGCGAGCCGAGCAGCATCCCGGCATCGGGCTTGAAATAAAAACCTTCGTCGGCGCCGATCACCAAAGGCCAATCGGCAAATGCGAGACCGGCCGGCGCAGCAAAGACGAAAGCGCTGCGGCGCTTGGGCACCAGGCCGATGGGCTGTGCACCTGCGAGCCGGCCGACCTGTTCGGCCCAGGCCCCGGCGGCATTGACCACGACAGGGGCGGCATGGCGGCCGTCCGCGGTCTCGATCTGCCATTGGCCGGCCTTGCGTTCGAGCGCGCGGATGTCTTGATTCACGAGCACCTGGGCACCGGCACGGCGGGCGCCGCGCAAGAAGCCTTCATGGATCGCGTGCACGTCCATGTCCATCGCGCCGGGCTCGTAGACGGCGCCGACGAGCGCTTCGCGATCGAGCACCGGGCACAAGGCCAGGGCTTCATCGCGATCGAGCCGGCGCACTTCGCGCGACGTCAGGCGTGCGGCGTCGTACTCCTGGTCGAGCATGGTCCGCGGATCGTAGTCGCCGAGATCGAAGGCGGCATGCATCGAACCGCGGGGCGTGAGCAAGGGATGTTCGGCGAAACCTGCCGGCGAGTGCTCGTAGAACGCGCGGCTGCCGACGGTCAGCGCACGCACCAGCGGCGTGCCATAGGTTTCCATGAACAAGGCGGCGGACCGCCCCGTCGAATGCACGCCGCAATGCGGCTCGCGTTCGAGCACCGTGACGCGCCGCTGATGGGTGTGCGCGAGGTGATACGCGATCGAAGCGCCGGCAATGCCGCCGCCGATCACCAGAACATCGCGTTCGATCATGCCTTGGTTTGTGCGCGCCGCGCCGGTATCCGCAGGCCGATCGCGGCGATCAGCCAGATCACGACCAGCACCGTCGTGGTCTCGAACACCGCGCCGCGGCCGAGGTTCTTGGCGACCCAGCCGCCGAGCAGGCCGCCGACCGAAACGCCGATCGCCTGCGTGGTGTTGTAGACACCGAGCGCCGCGCCCTTGGCCGACGGATGCACGACGCGGCTGATGATCGAGGGCAGTGTCGCTTCGAGCACATTGAAGGCGACGAAGAAGGCGAACAGCAAGGCGACGATCCAGGCCACGCTCGAGACCAGCGAGAACAAGACCTGCACCAGACACAACAAGGCGATGCTGAACATGAAGATGCGCTTCATGAGCCCATGGCGCTCGGCCGCGATGATCATCGGCACCATGACCGCGAACGATGCGACGACGACCGGCAGATAGATCTTCCAATGCTCGGCGACCGGCAGACCGTCGCCTTCGACGAGCAGCACGGGCACCACGACGAACATCGCCATCTGGGTCGCATGCAGCACGAAGATGCCGAGGTTCAGACGCAGCAATTGGCGATCGAGCAGCACCTCGCGAAACGGCAGGCGCTCGGCATGCACGACGCGCGCGACATCGGGCAC
>CAXBRX010000312.1:0-4278 GCA_963977835.1 uncultured Derxia sp. | reverse complement strand
CCGAGCGCGCCCGCCGCCACTGCGCCCAAGGCGCCGCGCTGATCACCATGCGCACGCTGTTCTGGGTCACGGTCTTGTTCGCGGCGGCGGTCGGGCTCGCCTTGCTCGCGCATTTCGATCCGGGCAATGTGGTGCTGCTCGTGCCGCCCTACCGCATCGATGTGTCGTTGAATGTGTTCGTGCTCGGCATCGCTTTGTTGTTCGTGCTGCTGTACCTGCTCTTGCGCATCATCGCGACCACTTTGAGTTTTCCGGAGCGCGTGCGCGCGTATCGCGAGCGGGTGCGCGAGCATGATGCGCGCGAAGGTTTGCGCGGCGCCTTGCTCGCGCATTTCGAAGGCCGGTTCGCACGTGCCGCGCGTTATGCCTCCGATGCGCAAGAAGTTGAAGGCTATGCCGCGCTGGCGGCGCTCGTGGCCGCGCGCGCTTCGCATCGCATGCGCGAATTCGCGCGCCGCGACGGCTGGTTGCGGATCGCCGCCAAGGATGCGTCGGTGCGCACTGCGCGCCTGATGACCCAGGCCGAATTGCTGCTCGAAGAACGCCGTGCCGACGAGGCGCAGGACATCATCCAGGAATTGCATGCGAGCGGCGCGCGCCATGTGGCCTCGATGCGCCTCGCGCTCAATGCGGCCCAGCAACTCGAACAATGGGAAGAAGTGCTGCGGCTGGTGCGCCAGCTCGGCAAGCGCGATGCGATCCACCCCGCGCTGGCCGCCAAGACCAAGGCGCTCGCCTACGGCGCGCTGATGCAGCGCCGCCATGGTGATGCTTCCGGCATGCGCAGCTTCTGGCATAGCGTGCCGGCGGCCGACCGAGTGCTGGCCGATGTCGCCGAGCCGGCGGCACGCGCGTTCTCGTCGTTCGGCGAGCATGCCACCGCGGTGGCGATTCTCGATCATGCGATCGAGGAAAACTGGAACGAACGCCTGGTGACCGCCTATGCCGAGACCGGCACCGGGACCGATCGGCTCGGACAGATCCAGCATGCGGAAAACTGGCTCGACGCCCATCCGCAGGACGCGACCTTGCTGACCACCCTGGGCCGGTTGTGCGCGGCCGAGGCCTTGTGGGGCAAGGCCATCGATTATCTCGAGCGCAGCCTGCGCATCGAGCGCGTGCCGGCCAATCTGCTCGCGCTGGCCGAATTGCATGAACGCAATGGCGACCAGGCGCGCGCCAACGCGCTGTATCGCGAATGCGCGCGGCAACAACGCGCGCGCTGATCAGCGCCGTGAAACGTCGAGCGTAAAGGCAAACGGAAATTTCATCGCGACCGGATGGCCGCCGCAACTGGCGGGCTTGAATTCGGTGCCGACCAAGATCTCGGCGATCGCCTTGCCGAATTTTTCATCGGGTGTACGGTAAATGTTGACCGTCTGCGCCTTGCCGTTTTCATCGATCTGCGCCGTGACGAAGACTTCGCCGCGCAAGGCTTGATAGCGTTGGATCTTGATGATGTGCTGCTCGATCGTGATCAGACCGTGGGCCGGAAACGGCGGTTCGCAATCCAGCGGCAGGTCGTCGAATTGCTGCCGGAGCGACGCGCGTTGCGTATCGGTGAGCTCGGCATAGGACTTGTCGAAGGGAATCGGGCCGTTGGCGACCTCACGCCGGAAGTTGGTGCCGACGGAAGGCGAGTCTTCTTTGATCACATAGCGTTCTTCGGCCTGCAAGGCCGTCGTGCTCAGCATCGCCGCACACAGAATTGCCAGCAAGGAAGGTTTCATCAGGTCGTCCATACGGGGTCCGAAAGACCGCCAGTGTGGCAGACCTGTTGCGTTGCACTATCGCGTGTTTGGGCGACGCACCTGGCCCCAAAGGACTACCAGGCAATGCCTAGCCGGCGGAATAAAAAGCTCAGGCAGAACAAAGGCCCGATCCAGAGGTAGCGCACATCCTCGAAGAAAGAAGGGCGTTTGCCTTCGAGCGCATGGCCGATGAATTGACCGATCCAGGCCAGCACGAACACCACGATCGAGACCGACAAGGCGTAATCACCGAGCGCGGTGAGCAGCGCCAGCATGGCCGCACTCATCAGACTCATCGCGGCCAGAAACGGAATCGACAAACGGATGTAATAAACCAGGCTCGCGCCGACGAAAGCGTAGGCGGCGAAAGGATGCAGGCTGTGGAGCATGCCCAGCAGACTGAACACGATCAGCGGCACGCAGACCAGATGAATGCGCTCGTTGATCGGGTGCCGGTGGCTTTGGGCGTAATGCGCCAAGCGCTGATCGATCGGGCGCGGAGAAGACGGGTCGAAAGAAGCTTGCGCAGACATGCGTGACCTCCCGGAAGCTGCGTCGCGAGTCTACGCGCGCAACTCCGGGTAGCGCCCCTCAAGTTTGCGGGGGAATTCAGGTGCCTTTGTGGCGTTGCAAAAACTCGCCGAGGATGCGCGCGGTGTGCGAACGCTTCGCATGCCGCAAGATGTCCTCGGGCGCGCCTTGCGCCACCACCTGTCCGCCACGGTCGCCGCCCTCGGGGCCGAGATCGACGATCCAATCGGCTTCGGCGATCAGGTCGAGGTCATGCTCGATCACGACCACCGTGTTGCCGGCATCGACAAGACGGTGCAGCACACGGATGAGCTTCTCGACATCGCTCATGTGCAGGCCGACCGTGGGTTCGTCGAGCACATAAAGGGTATGCGGCGCCTTTTGTCCGCGGCGCGTGATGTCGTCGCGCACCTTGGCGAGTTCGGTGACGAGCTTGATGCGCTGCGCCTCGCCGCCCGACAGCGTGGGCGACGGCTGGCCGAGCGTGAGGTAGCCGAGGCCTACGTCCTGCAGCAGTTTGAGCGTATGGCGCAGCTTGACGTGGTTGGCGAAATATTCGACCGCCGCATCGATGTTCATCGCGAGCACATCGCCGATGCTTTTGCCGCGCAGTTTCACTTCGAGCGTTTCGCGGTTGAAGCGCGCGCCGCCGCAGGCATCGCAGACCACTTTCACATCGGGCAGGAAGCTCATCTCGATGGTGCGCCAGCCTTGGCCTTCGCAGGTCTCGCATCGGCCCGCGCCGGTGTTGAACGAGAAGCGCGACGCGGTGTAGCCGCGCAGGCGCGCATCGTTGGCCTCGGCGAACAAACGGCGGATTTCATCGAAGATGCCCACATACGTCGCGGGGCACGAACGTGGCGTTTTGCCGATCGGGGTCTGATCGACTTCGAGCACGCGGTCGATGGCCTCGGCGCCGGTGATGCCCGCACAACCGCGCGGCGCGGCTTTGCGGTCTTGCATCAAGGCGCGCAGGTTGTCGTGCAGCACATCGCGCGCGAAGGTGGACTTGCCCGAGCCCGAGACGCCGGTGACGACGGTCAGGCGCCCGAGCGGAATCGCAACATCGACGCCTTGCAGGTTGTGCAGATCGGCGTGGGCCACACCGATGCGCGGCGTGGCCGCATCGACCGCGCGCCGCGCTTGCAACGGATGCACGAGCGGCGTGGCCAGGCAGCGCCCGGTGATCGAGACCGCGGGGTCGAGCGCATCGGCATGGCCTTGCGCCACCACATGGCCACCGAGCACGCCGGCCCCGGGGCCGGCATCGATCACATGGTCGGCGCGGCGGATGGTGTCTTCGTCGTGTTCGACGACCACCAGCGTGTTGCCCTTCTTTTGCAATTGCGCGAGTACATCGAGCAGCATGCGGTTATCGCGCGGATGCAGGCCGATGGTCGGCTCGTCGAGGATGTAGCACACGCCCTGCAGGTTAGAGCCGAGCTGCGCCGCGAGGCGGATGCGTTGAGCTTCGCCGCCCGAGAGCGGGGGCGCGGCGCGGTCGAGCGCAAGGTAATCGAGGCCGACTTCCTGCAAGAAGCTGAGCCGCGCGCGGATCTCGGCCAGCAGATCGCGCGCGATCTCGAGTTCACGTCCTTCGAGCGCGATGCCGGCAAAAAAGCGTTCCAGACCTTCGACCGGCAGCGCGCTCAATTGCGCGATCGATTGTTCGCGGAACCGCACATTGAGCGCGATCGGATTCAGACGCTGACCATGGCAGGCCGGGCAGGGTTCGGCTTCGCTGCCGGTTTCGGCGCTGGCTTCCACCGCGGCTTGCGCGGCGGCTTCGGCGGCGGCATCGACTGCGCCTTGCCAATCATCGGTTTCGTGATGCTGCGCGGGCCGGAACCCCGCGAGTTTGACGCCGGTGCCGAAACAACTCGTGCACCAGCCATGCTTGCTGTTGTAGCTGAACAAGCGCGGGTCGGCCTCGGCGAAACTGGTGCCGCACGACGGGCAGGCGCGCTTGGTCGAGAACATCGCGGCTTTCAGGCCG
>CAXBRX010000311.1:0-4292 GCA_963977835.1 uncultured Derxia sp. | reverse complement strand
GCCGGCCAAGGGGGAGGACTTCTTCAAGCAGCTCCAGATGAGCGCCCCCGCGAAGAAGTGATCTCTCCGGCCCTGCCGGTATCCTGGACCACGGCAGCACGTCGAATTTTCGCCGGCGTGCTGCATGTCCCGTCGCCAGTCATTCCAAGCGTGGCGCCATGGCTCTGCTGAAAACGTCTTCTATTGCATGCGCGATCGCCGCCGCGTTCTTCGCGCCCCGGCTGCGGCAACAGCGCGACCTGCCCGAGCTTCAGGCGCGGGATGACGAAGTACGCCTCGCCGCCATCGTGCAGCACCATGGCCGAATTTTCGGGGTCGCCCCAGCGCGCGCGCAAAGGCGCCTGCACCTGCTCGGGCAAGGCTTGCAGCCAGCGGCGATACTCGGCAACCGGCAGACGTTCGGCCAGGCCATCGCGCAACAATTCACGCAACACCTCCTGGTCCTGCGGCGGACGGTAGGCCGGTGCGAGCAGGCGTTGCAACAAAAGCGTGAGCGGCTTTTCGTCGGTGGCCTCGGTGCGGTAGCCCTTGGCCTGCAAGGCGCCAAGCGTGGCCGACAGGCTGCGCGGCAGATTCATGAAACTGGCCGAGAGGTTCTTCTCGCCGGCCGGATAGTTCCAGAAGAAGATCGCCACGCGTTTGTCGGCCGCGGGCTTGCGTTGCAGCTTGACGAGGTTCAAGGCTTTGCTCGCCACTGCGGCGGCCTGCGCTTCGATCGCGACCAGTTGCTCGTCGCCAGCACGCGTGGCCATCGCGACCTGGATGTCGGCGATGCCCGTGTATTCGGCCTGGGCCAGATAGAACGGCACATCGTTCAAAGGCACGCCTTGCGGATCGGCCTGCCATTGCGCCGCATCGCCGCGCCGCCAGGCCATGGCCTGGATCACCGGCAGCCCGAGCGCCTCGAATTCGGTGCGCCGCCCTTCCGGATAAAGCGTGATCTGCGTGTTGATGATGACATCGGCCACCGGCTTGCCGTCGAGCATGACCATGCGCCGCACCGCGTCTGCGTCGAGCACCGGGCTGTAGAACGGCAAGGCGATCGCGCCTTGCGCTTCGATGCGCCGGATCATGTCGTCGATGAATCCGGTCTGGCCCGAGGCGATGCTTTGCTGATGAAAGGCGATCGCGATGGTCGGCGGACGATGGGCTGGATCGATGCCGCGCGCGGCGAAGTACTCGGCCGGCGTGCCGACCACGGTCTGCGCAAGCTGCGGGTGGTACAAGCCAGCGGTGGGGAACACCTGGGGCGCGGGCAGGCTGCGCCAATCGCGTCCGGCCTCGTATGCGGCCAGCGCTTGCAACAGCCAATCGGTGTTGCGCGCGCCGCCTTGCACGAAATAGCCGTGCACGCGCGCCGCGAAGTCCGCATCGAGACCGCCGCCGGGCTTGGGCGCGGCGGTGGGCAACCAGACATGCGGCACCCGGTCGAGTGCTGGCAAAGCGGCCCCGAGCTTGCCGCGCATGAAGTCCTCGATATGCGCACGCGGCGCATCGAGCAACACGAGATCGGCGCCGCGCCAAAGCGCGGGCTGAAACTCGTCGGCCGGAATCTTCTCGACGAAACGCGCCTGCAAGGAAAATTCCATGGACTTCGCCGCCTGTTCCAGCGCGACGAAACGCCCCGGTTGCGCCGGGCTCGTGGTGATGATGAGCACGCCCGCGGCCTGGACCGCGAGCGGTGCGCCCAGCACACAGGCCAGCACCAGCAAGGCCGCGCGCCACAACGCGCGGGAACGCCACACGATGGAGTTCATGCGCATCAGAACTGGTAGCGCAAGCTCACGCTCGCATTGCGTCCGGGCTGGGTGTAGGCATCGACGATGGTGCTGGTCGAGGCCACGCCGCGGATGTCCGACCACAGGATGTATTTCGCGTCGTTCAGATTGTTGAGCGCGACATTGAGCTGCCAATGGCGGTCGATATCCCACCAGCCGCTCAGGTTGGCCGTCACATAACCGGCGGGCAGGTATAAGCCCGTGGTGTAAGGACGGTCCTGGCGCTTTTGTCCGATGAGCGAAAACTCGCCGCCGTAGGCGCCGCTGCGTTCATAGCGCAGGGTCAGCGTGGCTTTGTCGGGTTCGATCGTCGGCAGCGGGGTGCTCACACCGTCTTCGGTCTCGTCGCCCTTGGCATGGGCGTAGCGCGCTTCGAGCAGCCAGTTGGGCATAAAGGCCCAACCGCCCATGAGTTCGAAGCCCTTGATGTCGGCGCGCGAAGCATTGACCGATTGGTAGGTGCGCGTGTTGGCCGCCATGCCCGGATCGAGCGGCACCGTCGTGCTGCTGGTCACGTCGACATTGGCGATGATGAAATCGCGATAACGCGATTCGAAGATCGCGATGCCGTAGCGCCAATCGCCTTCGCGGCCGCGCAGACCGATCTCGAACGACGTGCTGTGTTCGGGCTTCAGATCGGGGTTGCCGATGCTGCGATACGGCGGGCTCGCGGTAGTGTTGCTGACACCGCCGTTGAGCTGCCAGGGCGTGGGCGATCGAAAGCCACGCGCCACTTGCGCATACGGCTGCAACAAGGGCGCCGCCTGCCAGACCACGCCGAGCTTGGGCGAGACCGCACTGCCGTCGAGACTCGAGGGCGCGACCGTGTTGTTGCGGGTGTAGAGCGGATTGCCGGTGTCGGGATCGATCTCGAACCGGTCGAAGCGCAAGGCCGGCGTGATGCGCCATTGGCCGAGCGCGATTTCATCCTGCACGAAGGCGCCGAGCAAGCGGTAATCCGAATCGGGGAAGCTCTGGTTGGGCAAGGACGTCGAGGCGCTCGCGCTGCCGCTCGTGATCAGATTGCCCGCGGCGTCGTAATGCGCGCCTTCCTTGAGCGAGGTGATGCGCGCATCGGACGCGTCCACACCCCAGAGCACGCGATGCGCGATGCGGTCGCCGAGATTGGTCTCGCCTTGAAACCCCAGACCCACGCTGCGCTCGCCGTAGGTGGTGTCGCGGGTGCGGCGCGCCCACGAAGCCGGCGGGCTCTTGTAGCGCTCCTGGCCGAATTGATCGTTGTCGGTGTCCTGCCAATAGACCCAACTCGACAACCGTTGCACCCACGGATTGCGCGCATCGGTGAATTGGTAATCAAGCTTGCCCATCGTGCGCTTGACGTCTTCGCGCGCGGTGGCGTCGGTCAGATTCGCGTTGACGAACGGCATGCCGACCGCGGTGTAGATCGGATCGGTCGTGACTTCACGTTCCAGATGCTCGGCCGTCAGCTTGAACTGATGCCGCGCATCGAGCTTGTAGACCAGCTTGCCGAGCAGGTAATCGCTGCTGCGGTCCCGCGGGTTGGGCACGGTCGACGAATAGTTGCGGGTATCGCGATCGCCTTGGTTGTCGAGCTCATGGCCGCGCCGCACGCTCGCGAGCAGCATCGCCTCCCATTGGTCCTGACGCAGCGCGAACGACGGCACCGCGACCCAGGAATCGTCGGCCGACGAATAGCCGAGCTTGAGCGCAGCCTGCCAGTCCCGGCCCAGCGTCAGCAAATCGACCGGATCCTTGGTCAGAAAACTCACCGCGCCCGCGAGACCATCGGACCCATACGAAGCCGACGATGGACCGCGCAGCAATTCGACGCGCTTGAACGCTTCGACATCGATGTAATCGCCGCGCCCGGCGACGAAGGGCCCGCTGTCGTAGGCCATGGGCAAACGCACGCCATCGACCTGCAGCATGACCTGATTGCCTTCGAGGCCGCGCACATTGATGCCTTCATTGCCGCCGCGTCCGGTCGAACCGAACACCGCCGACATGCGCGCCGGCTGCAAGCGCACCGCGACGCCGGGCTCGTCTTCGAGCAAGGATTTCAAATCGCGCGCCTGGCTGCGTTCGATGTCTTTCGCGGTCTTGGACGTGACCGTGGCCGGCACTTCGTCTTCGTTGGCTTCGACGCGGGTGGCGGTCACGGTGATGCGCGGTGCTTGCAGATCGGCTGCGGGCGCGGGGGTCGATTGGGCCTGCACGAACGCGGGCCAACCGAAAGCGATCGCCACCGCGAGCGCGGCGGGACGTGGTGCAAATGCAGACTTGGATGCGAAGGAGGAGCGATGCGACTTGTTCATGTGGATTGTGCTCTGGATGTTGCGGGTTCAAGAAAACCGGGCAAGGCCGCCGCCTGCGACCACGGCGAAAGCCGCAGCGCGTGAACGACGGGACGATTGGTCAATGCATCGATCAAGGATCGGCGGGACGGCTGACGAATCCGATCCGAGTCAGACCGGCGTTCGAGGCATCGGCCAGGGTTTCGGCCACTGCGCGATAGGCCACCGCTTGGTCGAT
>CAXBRX010000310.1:0-4301 GCA_963977835.1 uncultured Derxia sp. | reverse complement strand
CACCGCCGGCTGACGACGCCGCGCCGTCATGCGCCGCAACGCGCTCATCGCCCTGGTCTACGGCCTCGTCGGAGGCCTGGCGTTGTTGTTGGCGATTCCGCCCGGATTCGCGTCTCCCTTGTTCTTTCCCGCCGGCGTGGCGCTCGCCGTCGTGCTGCGGTATGGCGCGGGCGTATTGCCGGCGATTTTCGTCGGCTCCTTGCTGGTCAATGTTCCCTTAGGTGCGCAAGACCCCTTGCGCTGGACCTCGGCCGGCATCATCGCCTTGTGCCTGGTGGCGCTGGGCGCGACGCTGCAGGCCTGGATCGGTGCGCGTCTGATCAAACGCACGCTCGATGACGACATCGCACTCGACTCCGGCGCCTCGGTCTCCCGCTTCCTGCTGCTCGGCGGTCCGGTCGCCTGCCTGATCAACGCCTGCTGCTCGTCGCTCGTCCTGACCGCATTCGGACTCGTCCCGTCGGAACATGCGGTGTTCACCTGGGCCAATTGGTGGATCGGCGACTCGGTCGGCGTCGCGATCGCGGCCCCGATCGCCCTGACCTTCCTCGGCGAACCGCGATCCTTGTGGCACCCGCGCCGATTGAGCGTGGCCTTGCCCATGGCCGGGATCACGCTGGTGGCGGGGCTGGCCGTGCAACGCGTCGGCGTCTGGGAGCATGAACGCGCGCTCACCAACTTCAAGCTGGTGGCCGACGACATGCACCACCGCATCGAGACCCGCTTGCGCGAGCATCTGCTCGTCCTGCAGGCGGTGCGCGGCGTCTACATCGGCTCCGATGACGTGACACGGCAGGAATTTCGCGAAGTTGCGCTGCCCTGGTTGTTGCACTACCCGAGCATCCAGGCGATCGGCCAATACACGACGGTGCAACACGAAGCCTTGTCGGCCTTCGTCGCGGACCGGCAGCGTGAAGGCGAAGTCGATTTTCGGGTCTTCGATCGCGGCGATGCGGGGCAGCGCCTGCCCGTACATCCGGCCCCGCAATACGACATCCTGACCTACATCGAACCGGTCGAGCAGAACCGCGCCGCCCTGGGCGTCAATGCGGATTCGATCGATATCGTGCGCCGCGCCATCGACCGCACCACGCGCCTCGATGCGCCGGTTGCGACCAAGCCGTTCCGGCTCACCCAGGAAACCGCGAATCAACTCGGCGTGGTCGTGTATTGGCGCGTCGTCGGCAACAGCGAAGCGCCCGGCAAATCGGCCAAGGACGTGAACACGGTCTTCATCACCATGCGGCTCGACGACCTGCTCGCAAGCGTCATCACGCCCGAGGCCGAAGCGCGCGTCTGCCTGATGAGCGGATCGCAGGGCTCCTTGCGGCAACGCTATGCCGGGCCCGCTGATTGCGAGGCCCAGCCCGACGAGAACACACCGGTGGACGATCGGCAGTTCCCCTTCGCCGACGACATCTGGACCGTACGCGTGGCCGCGGCCGGACCGATGCTCGCCACGCAAGGCCGCTGGTCGGCCTGGTTGTTCGCGGTCGCCGGGATGTCGGCGGTGTCCTTGCTTGGCGCCTTCCTGCTGCTCGTGACCGGTCGCACCTTGCGCGTCGAAGAACTGGTGCGCCAGCGCACGGGTGAACTCGAGCGCGAAGCGCAGGAACACCGCAAGACCGAAGCGGCATTGCGCAACAGCCATACCTTGATCGCGAGCATCATCGATGCCGCCTCGGTCGGCCTCACGTATTGCGCCCCCGACGGCCGCTTCATCCATGTCAACCAGCGGTTTTGCGAAATCACGGGCTACACGGCCGAGCAGTTGGCGCACCTGCGCTTCGATCAGATCAGCCATCCCGACGACGTCAGCGAGGACAAGGCGCTGTACGCGCGCCTGATCGCGGGCGAGATCCAGCGCTACGACCTCGACAAACGCTACCTGCGCCCCGACGGCTCGACAGTCTGGGCGCACATCATGATCAGCGTGAATCGCGACGCCTCGGGCGAGGTATCGAGTTCGATCGCCGTGGTCGAGGACATTTCCGAGCGGCATCGGCTACGCGTGGCCGAACGCGCGCGCGAAATGGCCGAGGCGGCCAATCGGGCCAAGAGCGAATTCCTGTCGCGCATGAGCCATGAATTGCGCACGCCCTTGAACGCGATGCTCGGCTTCGCGCAATTGCTCGCGGCCGATGTCACCCAACCCTTGACGGCAGCGCAGATGGCGCGCGTCGATCGGGTGCAGCGCGCGGGCTGGCATCTGCTCGAAATGATCAACGAGATCCTCGATCTGTCGCGCATCGAGGCCGGCGCGGTCCGGCTGTCGCTGCAGCCGGTCGACCTGAGTTCATTGCTCGACGAATGCGCGACCATGCTCGCGCCGCAGCGCGAACAACGCGGCCTGCGCATGCAGACCCAGATCGAGCCCGGCACGCCGCGGGTGCTGGCCGACGGCACGCGTTTGCGCCAGGTGCTCACGAATCTGCTCACCAACGCGCTCAAGTACAACCAGCCGGGCGGTTCCATCGTGGTCCGGGCCCATGCGCTCGAAACCGGCCAGGTCGAGATCGACATTGCCGACACCGGCATCGGCATGACCAGTGAGCAGGTCGCGCAACTGTTCCAGCCCTTCAACCGCCTGGGCCGCGACGCTTCGGCCGAAGAAGGCACGGGAATCGGCCTCGTGATCACGAAACGGCTGATCGAATTGATGCATGGCGAGTTGAATGTCATCAGCCAGCCGGGCGAAGGCACGCATTGCCTGGTTCGTCTGCCGATCGCGACCAATGCGCCGAGCGCGCCCGAACAAAACGCCCAAGCCCCGGCCGAAACCCGCGTCTACGGCCGGCGCCGCGTCGTCTACATCGAAGACAATCCGGTCAATGCCGAGGTCATGCGCAGCCTGCTGGATCTGCGCCCGCAAATCGAACTCGTCGTTTGCGAAACCGCCGTGCAAGGGCTCGCGGTCTTGCAGCAATCGCCTTGCGATCTGCTGCTGCTCGACATGAACCTGCCCGATGCGCACGGCCTCGATGTGCTCAAGGCCTTGCGCAATGACGCACGCACCGTGCGGCTGCCGGTACTGGTGGTCTCGGCCGACGCGCTCGAAGCCCAGATCCAGCGCGCCCTCGAATCGGGCGCAAACGGCTACATCACCAAGCCGTTCAGCATGCAAACCGTGCTCGACCGGGTCGATGAGATGTTGGCCGGCGCAAATCCGTCGACCTGACGGCGCCTGTCGCCCGACGCAACAACCGCAGTGGGGAAAACAAAACTCTGCCGAAAAGTGCCGCCAGACAGTAGCTGGTCGAACACTTGATATCTGGTTGAAATCGTTGCCTCGCCGCGCAGATGGACTTCTCCATTAGCCGCGCCGAATCGCCCCGACGCATTGCGTAAGCTCTGATCTGCGTCGAACAAATCTAGATATCGCAGGACAACTATTTCATTCTCGATCTCGGTTTCTAAGCTTCGATTGCAAATTCTTCATTGCCGCGAATGCTCCACTACTCGCACTTTTTGCATATAAAAAATTCCCCGCTACGACGCCAATGAATACAAAACAAATACCGATGACCATCATAGAAAAAAGAACTCTACCGATCATCGGAGACGTTGTGCTATCAACGACGCTTAGAGCCAAAAGAAACGAAATTGCATCAATAGATAATCCGATCATAGCCAGTCTTAGTGGCCATTTTATTCTCCCTAAGTTCATTTAATTCACCTTGAACAGTTTTCATCGGGATTACACAATTGGCTAAATCCGTACGTTCAGCCATAAGTCACTCCGAAAAACGTCCGCAATCCGAAGCCAACTTCTCGGTGTAAGAAAAAGCACCGGACACACTACCGCCATCCGAACCAAACGACGCACTGCCACAAAAGGAATCTCCGGCACCGAATCAAGGCTGCCCGGATAAATTACCAAGATCTCCGATGCCACTGGGCACCTCCCAGTCGGCCTGACGGGGGAAGCGCGGGGGTTATTTGGTGGCGCCGAAGGCCGAGGGAGTTTCCGCTGGTGGCATGGCCCTGAAGGGTTCGGCACCATTCCAGCCGGCGTCGCGATCGGCGTGCCGCCCAGGCAAATCGTCTCATAGCGCACCCCAGTGGCGTCGTATTCGCCGAGCAATTGCGCCTGCCCACCATAGACGTAGTAGGTGCTGGTGCCAGCCACCAGACTGTCGATCTTCCAAACACCCGTTGCTCGAGCGCGTTATAGCGGTAGACAGCGCTGCCCAAAGCGTTGGTGGCGCCGTGCAGGCGGCCGCAGTCGCGCCGTAGTAGCGCCCGTCACCGGTGAGATTACCGACGTTGTCGTAGATGTAGATCACCGAGCCGAGGCTGGG
>CAXBRX010000309.1:0-4333 GCA_963977835.1 uncultured Derxia sp. | reverse complement strand
CGCGCAGGCTGCGTCCGAACACATGCACGACCTTGCGCCGCCAGCCCGGCAGCGTGCCGAGAATCAACAAGGCCGGATGAAACGAATCATTGATGATGAGGTCGGCGTTGCGCGCCAGGCGCCGCAGCGTGCCGAGGTCTTTGAGGCAGCGGCGCGGGTCGAATACATAGCGCGCGATGTTGCGGTCGGTCTCACGACGCAGCATGTTCTGCTGGGCATCGAAAACCACCGCGTAATGCCGCGACAGCACCGGCGCCTCGATGCCGAAGCCCGCGAGAAAACGCGCGCCTTCGTCCGAGGTGGTGAGCACATCGACCGTCACGCCGTGCGCACGCAGCGCATGGGTCAGCAATTGCGCGCGCATCAGATGGCCGCGCGCATCGGCGGTGGCCAGATACAGCAGCTTCATGCGGCGGCTTGCACGCCCGTCGGTTCGCCTGGGCGCAAGCGATAGGCGAGGCCCGCCGCATACATCCAGAGCGCGCCGCGCACGCCCCAGCCGCGATCGATCGCGCGCACTTCGGCGAGCAAGGCCGCGAGCGCCGGTTGTTCTTCGGGGCGCACCGCGCGTTGCAAGGTGGCGCGACACAGGCGCACATGCTTGTCTTCGTCGTGCAGCACCTGATGCAGCACCGGTGCGAGCGGATGCGCGTCGCCGATGGTCTCGACATGGCGCTTGACCACCCGCGTGGCCATTTGCTCGGCGCACATGCCCACCGCATAGGTCGGCACCAGCACGCCGGCCTGAAAGCGCGGGGCATAGTGCAAGGCGAGGGCGCGCCAGCGCGCGATCTTGCGCGCGCTGATCCAGTCGGGCTTGGCATTCAAATCGACGGGCGCGCCGCGTTTGGTGATCTCGTCGGCGAACAAGCGCACATGCGTTTGTTCTTCGGCCAAATGCCAGGCGATCTGTTTTTGCAGCCAATCGGGCGCTTGCGGCGCGAGGTCTTCATGCAGGGTCGCTTCGGTCGCGCGCTCGGCAATCAGGCACATGCGCAGCACGAGCAATTCGCCGCTGCGGGTGCGGTGCAAATGCTTGAGCGCGCGCCGCTTGAGGCGATCGACAAGCCAGGCGCGCAGGCGCGCAAGGCCGCGCGCTGCAGGCTCGTCGAGGCAGGCGAGGGGCGCGGCCTCCATCGGTTCAATGCCCATGCGCGGCGCGGGTCTGCTGTTGGTAGGCCACGATCTCGCCCATGAAACTGTTCTGCAGGAAGGCGAGCGCGGACTCGGCCGCGTTGGGGTAGGCGACGCGGGTTTCGCCGACGATCACATAGCCGTTGCCTTTGTCGGCGCCCATGACCATCGGCAGCTTGTGCTTGAAGCCGTTGGCGACGACGTCTTGCAGCACCGGCAATTGTTCGAGCCCGAACAGGAACAGGTCGCGCGCCACGGTGTCACGCGGCACATGGCTGCTCTTGGGCTGCAGACGCAAGGCCCAGGTGCCGTGCTGCAATTGTTGTTCGAGGCTCTGGTCGGGCGCGGGCGCGTCCATCTGCAATTGCACGCGCACCACCGACTTCGCCACCTTGCCGAGGCCGAGCGCGATCGTCAGATCGGGCGCGGCGTCGGGCTCACCGCGGTTGTCGCGCAATTGCACGAACACGCGCGCCATCTCGGCGGCGAACGACGGATCGGCGATGACCTTGACGCCTTCGTCGGGCGTCAGGATGGCCTTGGCGGTGCCGCCGTCCATCACCATCAGGGTGTAAGGCTCGAGCACGATCTGGCTGAACTTGCCGCGCACCGGCGCGTGGGCATGGGCGCTGATCTTCCAGGTGTCGTCGTCTTTGTAGACGAACACATGCAGGCTCAGCGGCACCACGCGCCCGTCGGCCGCGGTGCCATGGCCGTGCAGCACCACATCGCCAACCATGGTCTTCTTGTCGTAGCTGCGCGCGTTGGCAAAGCGGATTTGGTGCGCGGCGGTGTCGAGTGTCGCGTGGGTGTCGGCATCATCGAGCGCGATGCGGTTGCAGGCGGGCTGGCTCGGCACCGGGCAGCCGGTGCTGCTCGCAAACGGGAAGACGCCGCGACCGGTGTAGTCCTCGGCACTGGCGTGGCTCGCGATGCAGATGAGACCGGCCGCACAGGCCAGGCGAAGAAAGAGGCGCGTCATGGTGGTTTCTATGCTCAATGCGAATTGGTGGCGTGGTACGAGAGCGCGAAATTGTCGCCTTCGTTCTTGTGGCCGAGCGTGGAATAGCCGAAGCCGCGCGCGATCGCGCCGGCCATGTCGACAGCCGAGAACACGAACACCAGCCCGAGCCCGCCAAGCCAGGTGAAACCGCGCAGGCGCGGCAAGCCTTGGCGGTTGAAGGCGCGCAGGCTGTAGAACAAACGGCACCAAAGCACCACCAGCGGCGCGATCGGGCCGGTATGCGCAAACCATTGCAGCCAGCCGGGCAGATAGGCGCGCACCAGGTGCGGCGTGAGCGTGACGGTGTCCTGGCCGCGCATCCAGCGCAGTTTCACGGCCTCCATGCGCGTGTCGGGCAGGCGGTGGTGGGTGTGCGCGTCGTAGGCGAAATGCAAAGGCACGCCCGCGGCTTGCAGATCGAGGCCGAGGATCTGGCAATTGGCGCGATACACGCCAAGCACGCGCTTGTACGCATGTTCTTCAAAGACATCGCGGCGGAACACCACATTGTTGGCGAAGAAGTTGCGCGTCGCGCCCGGGCGCAAGGGGCTCGGGAAGTACAAAAAGTCCATCGAGGTCAACGCCGTGCCCGCGAGGTTTTCCACATAGGTCGTGCGGCCGGCCACGGCGCCGAGGTCGGGCCGGTTGGCGAACGGCGCGAGGATGTTCGCGAGCCAATCGGGGTCGGGCTCGCAATCGGAATCCGCAAACAGCACATACCGGCAGCGCGCCGGATCGGTCGCGGCGAAGCCCGCATTCTTGGCGCGGTAATAGCCGGTGGTGTCTTCGATCTGCGCGAATTCGAGCGGCAGGCCGCTTTGTTCGCGCATCAGCGCGCACATGTCTTCGCTCAGGCCGTCATGGGTGATGATGATTTGCGCGAGCTTGGTCAGCGGCATGGTCTGCTGGCCGAGCAAGGCCAGGATGCGCAGCATGCTCGTGCAGACCGCGGGCAGGCCGCCATTGCCACCGCGCAGATTGTTGGTCTCGATCACGATCGCGGTCTGGGCCGCGATGTCGTCGGTGGTTTCGGGGCCGGCGGTGTGCTGGGTCGTCTGCGGAAAAAAGGTGCTCGTCATGTCGTCGGGATGAGTACAGGTCGAGAATTTCGAGGCGGCAAACCTATCACACCACCAACGGCCGGGGCGCCGTCGCCAGGGGCTTATCCCCTGTCGGCGGGAGGGCGGAAACGTCTGGTAAGAACAAAAAGCTATGCGTTTTCCGGAAAGCGCGTACTATGCGACGCGTAGGCATGCATAAGGCCGTCACTAGTAGGTCTCCTCTGTTTCTCCATCGGCACCGCCGATCGGATCCGGTCGAATCCCCATCGATGACTCTTGGCAGCTCTGCACTGCGCGGCATGTGGCTGCGCATGACTTGCGTATGACTCGAAAGGAATCGATATGGCAACGCAAACCGGTACCGTGAAGTGGTTCAACGAAGGCAAGGGCTTTGGTTTCATTGCGCCCGATGACGGCGGCAAGGATCTTTTCGCCCATTTCAGCCAAATCCAGGGCAACGGCTTCAAGACGCTGACCGAAAACCAGCGCGTGAAGTTCGACGTGACCCAGGGCCAGAAGGGCCCGCAGGCTTCGAACATCGTTCCGGCCTGAACGTATTGGCCGACCCGTTTGCGGGTCGACCTTGAAAGCCGCGGCCTGGTGCCGCGGCTTTTTCATTTCCGCTAGCGCGCCTGTGGCCGGTGCGCCTTGATGAGCGCGGCGGCGACCGAATAATCGCCGGGAATTTCGGGCCAGGGATCGGCCGGGCCGAACCAGCGCGCCTCGGTGATCTCGTTGGGATCGACGCGGATTTCGCCGCCCGCGTATTCGGCGGTGAAGGCGATCATCAAGGAATGCGGAAACGGCCACGACTGGCTCGCGAAATAGCGCAGATCGCGCACCTGCAGACCCACTTCCTCAAAGACCTCGCGGTGCACGGCGTCTTCGATCGATTCGCCGGCTTCGAGAAAGCCCGCCAGCGCGGTGTAGCGCGCATTGGCATGGGCCGCATGGCGCGCGAGCAGCAGCGCGTCGCCGCGGCGGATCAGCACCATCATCGCGGGCGAGATGCGCGGATACGCGCCATGCCCGCAGGCCGCGCAACGCATGCAGCGCTCGCCCGCGAGCGGCGTCATCGGGGCGCCGCAAGCGCCGCAGAAACGGTGCGTGCGCGCCCATTCGGCCAATTGATGAG
>CAXBRX010000308.1:0-4339 GCA_963977835.1 uncultured Derxia sp. | reverse complement strand
CCTCATGGTCGCGCGCACCGGCTATACCGGCGAAGACGGGTTCGAGATCACCGTGCCCGCCGCCGATGCGCCGGCCTTGTGGGAAGCGCTGGCCGCTGCGGGCGTCGCACCCGCGGGCCTGGGCGCGCGCGACACCTTGCGCCTCGAAGCCGGCATGAATCTGTACGGCAACGACATGAGCGAAACCGTCTCGCCGCTCGACGCGGGTTTGTCCTGGACCGTCGACTTGAAGGGCGGACGCGATTTCATCGGCCGCGCCGCGCTCGAACACGCGGGCAAACAGCATGAATTCGTCGGCCTCAAACTGCTCGAACGCGGCGTGCTGCGCGGGCATCAAAAAGTCGTCACCGGCGCGGGCGAGGGCGAGATCACGAGCGGCACTTTTTCGCCCACCCTCGGCTTTTCGATCGCGATGGCGCGCGTGCCGCTCGGCCTCAAGGCCGGCGATGCGGTCGGCGTCGACATCCGCGGCAAGGTGCTCGCGGCGCAAGTGGTCAAGATGCCCTTCGTGCGCCACGGCGAAGCCCTGATCTGATTTCCGTTTTTTCTTCCTTTTCGTTTCCCCACCAGGAGAACCGCATGAGCCTGCCCGCCAATCTCAAGTACACCAACAGCCATGAATGGGTCCGCGTCGGCGACGACGGCCTGATCTGGGTCGGCATCACCGAGCCCGCGCAGGAAATGCTCGGCGACCTCGTCTATGTCGGCGATGTGCAAGTCGGCGCCACGCTGAAGGCCGGCGAAACCGCGGGCGTGGTGGAGTCGGTCAAGGCCGCCTCCGATGTGTACGCGCCGGTGGCCGGCGAAGTCGCCGCCTTCAATGAAGCGCTCAACGACGCGCCGCAATTGCTCAACGAAAAGCCGTACGACACCTGGATCTTCAAGCTCAAGTCGGGCGCCGCGCTCGACGGTTTGCTCGACGCCGCGGGCTACCAGGCTGCGCTCGACGCCGCGCAATAACGCGCACGCATTACCCGCATTTCGCCCATGCGCATCCTGCTCACCGGCGCCAACGGCTTCATCGGCTCGGGCATCGCTGCCGCGCTCGAAGCCGCCGGGCATACGGTCGTGCGCGCGGTGCGCCGGCCGCGTGCGCCGGATGTCGAGGCCGGGCTTGCGGTCGCTTGCGACATGGCGCGCGATGTCGATCCCGCGGTCTGGCGCGCGCGCCTGCACGGCGTCGATGGCGTGGTGAATTGCGCGGGCATCCTGCGTGAGCGCACGGGCGAGCAGTTTGCCCAGGTGCATCTCGACGCACCGCTCGCCTTGATGCGCGCCTGCGCCGAAGCTGGCGTGCGCCGCGTGGTGCAAATCTCCGCGCTGGGTGCGCCTGAAGACGCCGAGTTCATCGCGTCCAAACACCGCTTCGATGCGGCGCTGGCCGCGCTGCCGCTCGATTGGACGGTGCTGCGACCGTCGGTGGTCTACAGCCCCGACGGTTCTTATGGCGGCACCTCGTTGTTGCGCGCAATGGCCGTGCTGCCGGGCGTGATCGTGCTGCCCGGCGATGGCGGCCAGCGTCTGCAGCCGGTGGCGCTGCACGACCTCGCACGTTGCGTCGTGGCCTGCTTCGCCGATGCGCGCGCGGTCGGGCAGGTCATCGAGATCGGCGGGCCGCAAGCGTTGACGATGCGCGATTACCTCGGTGCTTGGCGCCATTGGTTTGGTCTGCCGCGCGCCCGTGCGCTCGCCACGCCCGGCTGGGCCGTGAGCCTCGCCAGCACGGCAGGTGAATGGATGGGCAGCGGGCCGCTCGGGCGGACCATGCAACGCATGCTCGCGCGCGGCAATGTGCTGCAGGCGGGCGAGCTTGAGCGCATGCGAGCGCTGCTCGGCGTTGTGCCGCAACCGATCGCACGCGCGCTCGCCACCCGCCCTTGCCAGACGCAGGACCGCTTGCATGCGCGCAGCTATTTTTTGTTCCCGGCTTTGCTCTGGCTCACGGCCGTGGTCTGGCTGGTGTCGGGCTGGGTGGGCTTGCGCATGCCGGCCGACGCCTTGCAACCGCTGTTGGCCCAAGCCGGCTGGCAAAGCGGCCCCGGCATGCTGGCGGTGCGCGCGGTCAGCCTGCTCGATCTGGTGCTCGGGCTTGCCGTGCTCTGGCCGCGCACGCGGCGCCTGGCGCTGTGGGCCATGCTGGCCTCGGTGGTCGGCTATACCGTCGTCATCGGTCTGGGCTGGCCGCAAGTCTGGCTCGAGCCTTACGGCGGCCTGCTCAAAAACCTGATCGTGCTGCCGGCACTCGGGCTGCTGCTTGCGGCCCAGGACCGGCGCTAGACCCAACGCACGAGACCGGCCCGTGAATCTTTACTTCAGCCTGCGCATGCTGCATCTGATCGGCGCCACCGTGTTGCTCGGCACCGGTGGCGGCATCGCCTTCTTCATGTGGATGGCGCATCGCAGCGGCGATGTGCGCGTCATCGCAGGCGTCGCGAGGCTGGTGGTGATTGCCGATGCGATCTTCACCGCGCCCGCCGTGGTGCTGCAATTTGCGAGCGGCTGGTGGCTGGCTACGCTGACCCAGCGGCCACTCACCACCGGCTGGCTCATGCTCGCCATCGGTTTGTTCGTCTTCGTGGGCGTGTGTTGGCTGCCGGTGGTCTGGCTGCAGATGCATGCGCGCAATCTCGCGCGTGCGGCGCTCGCCGCCGGCACGCCTTTGCCCGCCGCTTACCACCGCACGATGCGCTGGTGGTTCGCGCTCGGCTGGCCCGCTTTCATCGCCGTGTTGGTCATCATCTTGTTGATGGTGACCAAGCCTTCGTTCTGAATCTTTTTTGATCGACCCATCGTTTGCAGGATGCCCCATGACCGCTGACAAAACCTTGAACCAACTCGAAGCACACGATGGTTTCATCGAGCGCCATATCGGACCCAACGCGCACGAGATCGACGCGATGCTCGCCGTCGTGGGCCAGCCCTCGCTCGACGCGCTCGTCGATGCCATCGTGCCCGGCGCGATCAAGCTGCCGGTGCAAGACGGCCGCAGCCTGAATCTGCCCGACCCTGTCACCGAGACCGAAGCACTGGCGCGCGTGCGCGAACTCGCGCAGCAAAACCGTGTGCTGCGCAGCTTCATCGGCATGGGTTACCACGGCACGCATCTGCCGGCCGTCATCCTGCGCAACATCCTCGAGAACCCGGCCTGGTACACCGCCTACACGCCTTACCAGGCCGAGATTTCGCAAGGCCGCATGGAAGCGCTCATCAACTTCCAGACCATGGTCTGCGACCTGACCGGCATGGAAATCAGCAACGCGTCTTTGCTCGATGAAGCGACCGCCGCCGCCGAAGCGATGACGCTCGCCAAGCGCAGCGCGAAATCCAAGAGCCCTGTGTTTCTGGTGGCCGGCGATTGCCATCCGCAGACCATCGAAGTGGTGCGCACGCGCGCCGAGCCGCTCGACATCAGTCAGGACAAGTACGTGCGAAAGCTGCAGCCGGAATTCAACGACACCCCTCACGACAAGGGCATCGTCTCGATGGCGCGGGGCGAGGACCCGGCCAGCGCCACCACGTCCTTCTTCATCGTGACGGCGCCTTCGCCCGGGATTGACGGGCAGTACACGGTGTTTGGCCGCGTGGCCGAGGGGCTGGACGTTGGGGAGAAGATCGAGGCGGTGGCCGTGACCGGGGCCGCATCGCTCCTGCTCGCGCCGTTCGGCGGCGACCGCGTGTGGATGTCGGTCGCGTCCGCGGAGATGACCAAGCACGCGGTCAACGCGTTCCTCGCCACGTCGGTCGCGTTCATCAACGAACTGGCCCGCACCGCCACCGGCAGCGCAAGCCGCGTGGCGCGTCTGGGGCTGCTCGAGCAGCCGCCCTCACTCGATCTGGGCGAGGTCACCGATAAGGGGTCGATCAATCAGCGCGCGGTGCTCAAGCATCGCGCCGAACTGGTGGAGGCGCTCCACGCGGGGCGCCTGCCCAATCTGTTCGTGCCCGACTAAAGCCGGATCAGTTCGCCGCCGGCCGCGGCAGAGCGTACCACCGCATCGAGCACGCGGACGTTGTCCAGGATCTGGGTGCGCGTGAAGCGGTAGGGCGCTTGTCCCGCAATCGCGGCGGCCCAGGCCTCAAAATTCATGCGCACGGTGTTCACAGGAGCGTAGGCCCGCAGACGGCGTTCCAGATTGGCGTCGCAGTGGGTGAGATCGCTTGGCAAGCCCTTGTCGACGTTGCCGTTCTCTTTCACTTCCACCCAGCCGTTGCTGCCGAAAAAAGTCATGCGGCCGTGAAAGGGCGTGGACGAGAGGCAGGTGACGGTTGCGGTCACGCCCGACTCAAACTCGACCCAGATCGACACCTGGTCGGTGCCGGCGGCCTCGCGCAGGACGCG
>CAXBRX010000307.1:0-4369 GCA_963977835.1 uncultured Derxia sp. | reverse complement strand
CGGTGCGCGCCGCGGCCGAAGGCATGCCGCTCGAACGGCTGCGCGCGTCTTTGCGCGTGCTCGCGCGTTTCGTGCACGGCAACCGTCAGGTGATGGCGCGCATCATGGCCGACGCGCTCAATGGCGAACCGGTCGCGATCGAATTTCTCTCGGCCAATGTGCCGCGCCATGTGAAAGTGCTCGTCAAACTTTTGCGCGAAGCGCAGCGCGCCAAGCAACTCATGCGCATGCCGGTGCCGCAGGCGCTGGCCTTCATTTTTGGCGGCGCCTTGTTGCCGGTGCTGTTCGGCACTGCCGCGCAATCCTCGCACGCGGTACCGCTGGTGGTACGCCTCGCGCTCGATGTGCATGTGCTGCCTTTGCGCGCGATCGAAAAGCGCATCGATCTGGCCTTGCGCGGATTGACCTTGCCCGGGAGCACGACATGAAAACCTTGCCTTGGCTGATGGCGGTGCTGGCGCTGGCCGGCTGCGCGCGCGGCGCCGACGACGCGCTGCCCGGCTATGTCGAAGCCGATTACGTGCGTCTGGCCGCGCCGATCGGCGGCACGCTCGCGCATCTGCATGTGCAGCGTGGCGACACGGTGGCGGCGGGCGCGCCGGCCTTCGTGCTCGAACAAGACAATGAACGCGCAGCGCGCGAAGAAGCGCAGGCGCGCGTCGCCCAGGCCGAGGCGCAATGGAGCAATCTGCGCAAAGGCAAACGGCCCGATGAAATCGCGGCGCTCGAAGCGCAACTCGCGCAAGCGCAGGCGAGCGCGGCCTTGTCGCAAAGCGAATTGCAGCGGCAGCAGCAATTGGTGGCCCAGCATTTCGTCTCGCCTTCGGTGCTCGACCAAGCCCGCGCCGCGCGCGACCGCGATGCCCAGCGCGTGAGCGAAGCGCAGGCGCAATTGCGGGTGGCGCGCCAAGGCGCACGGCCCGACGAGATCGCTGCGGCCGATCAGGCGGTGCGCACCGCGCGTGCCCAATTGGCGCAAGCTGAATGGAAGCTCGCGCAAAAGACGCTCAAGGTGCCGGTCGGCGCGCAGGTGGCCGATGTGCTTTACCGCGAAGGCGAATGGGTGAATGCGGGCGCGCCCGTGGTCTCGTTGTTGCCGCCGGCCAATGTGAAAGCGCGCTTTTTCGTTTCGGAAACCCAGCTCGGCCGCCTCAAGCTCGGCGCGCCGGTGCGCCTGACTTGCGATGGTTGCGCCGCGCCGATCGCGGGCACGCTCAGCTACATCGCGCCCGAGGCCGAGTACACCGCGCCGCTCATCTACAGCCGCGAGAACCGCGCCAATCTGGTCTTCATGATCGAGGCGCGCGTGAGTGCGGCCGATGCCGCGCATCTGCATCCGGGCCAGCCGGTGCAAGTGCATCTGGACGCCAACGCCTCCTGAGGTCTGCATGGACGACATCGCCATCGAGGTGCGCGGGCTGACCAAGCGCTACGGCGACCGGCTCGTCGTCGACCATGTCGACATGCGCGTGCCGCGCGGACGCATCTATGGTTTTCTGGGCCCCAACGGCAGCGGCAAGACGACCACCATCCGCATGCTCTGCGGCTTGCTCACGCCCGATGCCGGCGAAGGCACTTGCCTGGGTTACGACTTGCGCACGCAAGCCGCGCTCATCAAACGGCAAGTGGGTTACATGACCCAGCGCTTTGGTTTGTACGAAGACCTGAGCATCGAAGAAAACCTCGACTTCATCGCACGCGTGTACGAAGTGCCCGAGCGGCGCGCGCGCGTCGCGCAGACGCTCGACCAGCTCGGCCTCACGACGCGCCGCAAGCAACTCGCGTCGTCCTTGTCGGGCGGTTGGAAGCAGCGCCTCGCGCTGGCCGCTTGCTTGTTGCATGCGCCGCAATTGTTGTTGCTCGACGAGCCGACCGCAGGCGTCGATCCGCAAGCGCGCCGCGATTTCTGGGACGAGATCCATGTGCTCGCCGATGCCGGCCTTACCGTGCTCGTCTCGACGCATTACATGGACGAAGCCGAGCGCTGCCATGAACTCGCCTACATCGCTTACGGCAAATTGCTCGCGCGCGGCACGGCCGAGCAATTGATCGAACAATCGGGCCTTGTCACCTGGGAGATCGACGGCAGCGGCCTGCCCGCGCTCGCGCAGGCCTTGCGCGGCGACGCGCGCATCCGCACCGTGGCGATGTTCGGCACCGCCTTGCATGCGAGCGCCGATTCCGCCGCCGCGCTCGAGGCCGCACTCGCGCCTTGGCGCGCACGCGGCCTCGCGATCGCGCCCGTGGCGACCAGCCTCGAAGATGTCTTCATCGCCTTGATGCGCCAGTCGCAAGACAACTTCGGCCAAGGAGTCTCCGCATGAGCTGGCATCGGCTGCTCGCCATCCTCATCAAAGAGTTGCGCCAGGTGCGGCGCGACCGGCTCACTTTCGCGATGATGGTCGCGATCCCGATCGTGCAACTGATCTTGTTCGGCTATGCGATCAACACCGACCCCAAGCGCCTGCCGATGGCGCTCGTCGCGGCCGACCAAAGCGAATTCACGCGCAGCCTGATTGCGGGCCTCGAGAATTCGCAATACTTCCGGATTGAAAGACGCGCCGCGAGCGAAGCCGAGGCCGACCGCCTGCTCGCGCATGGCGATGTGCAATTCGTGCTCGTGCTGCCGCCCGATTTCACCCGCCGCTTGTTGCGCGGCGAGCATCCGTCCATGCTGCTCGCGGCCGATGCGAGCGACCCGGCCGCGACCGGCAATGCGCTCGCCGCGCTCAACGGCATTGCGCAACGCGCCTTGAGCCATGACGCGGCCGGCGCGCTCGGCGCCGTGCAACAAGACGCCGCGCCTTACGACATCCGCGTGCAACGCCGTTACAACCCCGACGGCCTTACGCGCTACAACATCGTGCCCGGCCTCATCGGCGTCATCCTGACCATGACCATGGTGATGATGACGGCGCTCGCGATGACGCGCGAACGCGAGCGCGGCACGATGGAAAACCTGCTCGCCACGCCTGCGCGGCCGTTCGAGGTCATGGTCGGCAAGATCGCGCCTTACATCCTGATCGGGTATGTGCAGGTGGCCGTCATTCTGGTCGCGGCGCGCGTGTTGTTCGATGTGCCCATGGTCGGCAGCCTTTGGACCTTGTCGCTCGCGCTGGTGTTGTTCATCGCGGCCAATCTGGCGGTGGGCTTCACTTTCTCGACCATCGCGCGCAATCAGTTGCAGGCAATGCAGCTCACCTTCTTTTTCTTCCTGCCGTCGATGCTGCTCACGGGTTTCATGTTTCCGTTTCGCGGCATGCCGGAATGGGCGCAAGCCGTGGGCTCGGTGCTGCCGCTCACGCATTTCCTGCGCATCGTGCGCGGCATCCTGCTCAAGGGCAACGGCCTCGTCGACATCGCGCCGCATCTGTGGCCCATCGCCTTGTTCATGGTGGTGGCCGGCGCGGTCGCGCTCAAACGGTATCGGCAAACGCTCGATTGAACACGGCGCCCGCGGTGGGCGCAGCACGCGTGCTCGCACGACGCATCACGGATGCGCCGGCACGCACCAGCGCCGTTGCTGCCCGCCGCGCGAGACGATGTCGTGCAACTCGGCCTCGATGCCGTAAGTGCTGCGCAAATACTCTTCGGTGATGACCGCGTGCGGCGTGCCCAGCGTCGCGCCGCATTGCGCATCGAGCGCCAGCACCAGCGAGCCGTACAACAGCGCATGGTTGGGATGATGCGTGGTGAGCATCACGCCGATGCCTTGTTCATCGACGATGCGTCGCACATGCGCGAGCACTTTGAGCTGATTGCCGTAATCGAGGTTGGAGGTCGGCTCGTCCATCACGAGCAAGCGCGGTTGTTGCGCGAGCGCCCGCGCAATGAGCACCAATTGCCGTTGCCCGCCGCTGATCTCGGTGTAGCGCGCGCGTGCCAGCGCACTCAGCCCCAAGGTTTGCAACGCGCCAGCCGCGATCGCATGATCGGCGCGGCTGGGAGATCCGCTCAAGCCCAGATGCGCGGTGCGGCCCATCGCGACCACGTCTTCGAGTTCGAACGGCAGCCGCATCGTCGCGTGCGACATGTAGCGGCCGGTCGCGTACGCCATCTCGGTGTCCTGCAGGTGGAACGTCGCCTTCGGGAAGAGCGCGTGGTTGCCGCAGTGGTCGTAGTGCAGGTGCGTGATGACGACGTCTTTCACCTCGTCCGGCTTGACGCCGAGGGCGACGAGTCCCTCCCCCACCGGCTTGACGATGTGGCGGCCGCGCTTCTTCGCCATCGATCCCGACGGCGCGTTCCTGTACGCGGCGAACCAGGACAGCGATGACATGAGCGTTCCCCCTTTAGATAAGGCGCATTCGCGAGCCGCAGGTTTAAGGCTTAGAGTATGCGATAAAAGCCCTAGGCCTTCAAATCTCCA
>CAXBRX010000306.1:0-4385 GCA_963977835.1 uncultured Derxia sp. | reverse complement strand
AGGTCACCTTGCCCGGGTTGGCCTTCGCGAAGGCGATCAGTTCCGCAACGCTGCGTGGCGGGAACGCGTTGGTTGCGGTGAGGACGAGCTCCTGCGATGCCATCACGCTCACCGGCGCGAGATCCTTCTGCACGTCAAACGGCATCTTCGCGAAGAGGAACGGATTGATCGTGAGGGTGCTCGGCGTGACCAGCAGCGTGTAGCCGTCCGCCGGGCTGCGCACCACGAACTCGGAGCCGACATTGCCGCCCGCCCCCACCTTAGCTTCAACCACCACGGCTTGGCCCCAGAGCTTGGACAAGCCATCGGCCAAGATGCGGGCCGCCACGTCAGGCGTCGAGCCCCCAGGGAAGCCCACCACCACGCGCACCGTTTTTTGGGGCCATGGGGTTTGCGCATGCACACAGGCCCAGCCCCCAAGGGCACACAGCAAGGTCAAGCCCCGCAGCGACGACTTGAACCATGAAATGTTGCGATGCACAGACATCAGTGCAGACTCCTGAAATGACAACACAGCCAAGATGGCACTCATTATGACTTCGTCGCGACAAGCTCGGCGGGGTTTTCTGGTCATAATGCCCTCGATCAACGGAGCACCTCCATGGCCAAACTCAGACACATCGCTTTGTCCGTTCCCGACCCCTGGGCGTCGGCGCGCTTTTACCAAGAAGCATTTGGATTGGATGTGGTGGGTGAGGCGCACTCCGCCACCGCAGACGGCGTTTACCTCAGTGATGGCACCGTCAGCTTGACCTTGTTGAAATACAAAACGGACGCCCCCGCGGGACCCGCGGGCAAAGATTTTGTCGGTCTGCACCACATGGGCTTTTTATGCGATGACCTGGATGCGCAGAGCCGCCAAGTCGAAGCCGCCGGTGCCGAGGAAGAAGACGAAGAAGGCGGTGAAGGCGGCGGCATGAACGCCAAGCAGCTCGAACAACTCAAGTCGGACTCGCTCGACAAATTCGAGCATGTGAGCAAGCTGTTCGAGAAGATGCGCGCCGCGTTCGAAAAAGAGGGCTACATGAGCAAGCCCTACGTCAAGGCGCAAGAAGCGATCCAGTCCGAACTGATGACGATCCGCTTCACCGCCAAGACGGTCGAAGTGCTGTGCGACACCTTGCGTTCGCAAGTCGAAGAAGTGCGTTCGTTCGAACGTCAGATCCTCGATATCTGCGTCAACAAGTGCAACATGCCGCGCACGCATTTCATCAAGACTTTCCCGGGCAACGAGACCAATCTCAAATGGTCCGAGAAGGAAGCGCACGGCGGCCATTCGTATTCCGAAGTCATGATCCGCAACCTGCCCGCGATCCAGGAACTTCAGCAAAAGCTGCTCGACCTGCAAGCGCGTGTGGTGCTGCCGCTCAAGGACCTGAAGGAAGTCAACAAGCAGATGGCGACCGGCGAAGCGAAGGCCCGCAAGGCCAAGCGCGAAATGACCGAGGCCAACCTGCGTCTCGTGATCTCGATCGCCAAGAAGTACACCAATCGCGGTCTGCAATTCCTCGATCTGATCCAGGAAGGCAACATCGGTCTGATGAAGGCGGTCGACAAGTTCGAACACCGTCGCGGCTTCAAGTTCTCGACCTACGCGACCTGGTGGATCCGCCAGGCCATCACGCGTTCGATCGCCGACCAGGCGCGCACCATCCGCATCCCGGTGCACATGATCGAAACGATCAACAAGATGAACCGGATCAGCCGTCAGATCCTGCAGGAAACCGGTGCCGAGCCCGATCCCGCGACCCTGGCCGCGCGCATGGAAATGCCCGAGGACAAGATCCGCAAGATCATGAAGATCAGCAAGGAGCCGATCTCCATGGAAACGCCGATCGGCGACGACGACGATTCCCACCTCGGCGATTTCATCGAAGACACGAACACGCTCGCGCCGGCCGACGCCGCGCAGTATTCGTCCTTGCGCGATGTGACCAAGGAAGTGCTGGATTCGTTGACGCCGCGCGAAGCCAAGGTGCTGCGCATGCGTTTCGGCGTCGAAATGAGCACCGACCATACGCTCGAAGAAGTCGGCAAGCAGTTCGACGTGACGCGTGAGCGCATTCGCCAGATCGAAGCCAAGGCCTTGCGCAAGCTGCGTCATCCGAGCCGCAGCGACAAGCTCAAGTCCTTCCTCGAAGGCAATTGAGCCGCACAGGTTTGCAGGGCCGTTAGCTCAGTCGGTTAGAGCAGAGGACTCATCGAAATGGGTGACCCCGGCGGGAAACCGCCGGTGGAAAAACCGGGTGAATTCAGGGAAACCGTCGGCCTTGCAATGCGGCCACGGCAATCCTGAGCCGAGCCCGCCGAAGGCAGGTCGCAAGACCGGTAGGCGGGAAGGTGCAGAGACTAGGGCGCGAGGAGCCGATCCGATAAGCGCCCCGCGAGCGCCCGGCACCCTCACGCGCGATGTTTCATGTCGCGGCTGCGGGTGATGAGATAGTCCGGGGAGTGGGGAAACCCACACCAACCTGAATCCTTTGGTCGTTGGTTCGAACCCAACACGGCCCACCAACTCAAGACGCCCGGCTCGCCCGGGCGTTTTTCTTTTGCGGTGCTGCGCCGTCGCCTGCGGTGTCGCGCGCGAGGTCGAGCCAGGCGCGCGCGGCATGCGAGAGATACCCGCCGCGACGCCAGATCAGCGCGATGTGCCACAGCGTATCGGGCTCATCGAGCAGCACTTGCGCGATGCCTTCCTGATGCCGTTGCAAAGCCATGTTGCGCGGCAGGAAGGCGACGCCAAGACCCGCCGCCGCGAGTTCGACGATGAAATCGATCTGCCCGCTGCGCGCCGCGACGGCCGGTACGAAACCGCGCTTTTCGCAGGCATCGAGGATCACCTGGTTCAGCGCGAAGCCCGAATCGAACAGGATGAACGGCGTGTCGCGCAGATCGACGAGACCGAGCTTCTTGCGTTTGGCGAGCGGATGATCGACGGCCATCATCGCCATCAAAGGTTCGGCGCGCACCGCCTGCCATTCGAAAGGCTTGGCCACCGGCAACAACGAGGCGGCCAGATCGATCTCGCCCGCGAGCAGGATTTCTTCGAGCCGTTTGCTGCCGTGTTCGATGAGGCTGATGTCGATGCCCGGATAACGGCTGCGGAAATTGACGAACATCGGCGCGAACAAGGTGCTGCTGCCGAGTGGCGGCAGGCCCAGACGCAGCCGCCCGCGCTTGAGGCCGCGCAACTCGTCGAGCTCGCCGACCATGTCTTCGCGCTCGGCCAGCATCGCGATCGCGCGCCGATAGACGATCTGCCCGGCCGCGGTCATTTCGCTGCGATGGCCGATGCGGTCGAGCAAAGGCACGCCGAGTTCGACCTCGAGTTGTTTGACCGCTTTGCTCACCGTTGACTGGGTGGCGAACACCACCTTGGCCGCTTGCGAGAAGCCGCCTTGGCGCACCACTTCGACGAAGGCCCGCAGGCTGCGTAATTCCATGCTGTAAGAATATTCCAATATGGAATCAAATGCATGAAGACAATTCATTTTACGAATGAATTGGCGCTGCCTAAGATGCATCGCATGAAAACCGCCCCGTCCTTCGCCGACCATCCGCTGACCAAGCGTTTGCGCATCGCCGTGCATCGCAGCCGTGCGTTGCAGATCGGCGTGCTGGTGCTGTTCTGGGCGCTGGGCGAAGGTCTGGCGCGCATGCTCGACTTGCCGGTGCCGGGCGGCATCGTGGGCATGGCCGCAGTGCTCGCGTTGTTGGCCAGTGGCTGGCTGCGTCCGGCCGCTTTGCGGCGCGGCGCCTACTGGCTGCTGGCCGAAATGCTGCTGTTCTTCGTGCCCGCCGTGATGGCGGTGCTCGACCATCATGAATTCCTGGGCGCCTTGGGCTTCAAGCTCGCCGCCGTGATCCTCGTCGGTACGCTGACCGTGATGGGCGTGACCGCCTTGACCGTGGACGCCTGTTATCGCTGGAGGATGCGCCATGTCGAGCATTGAGACCTGGCTCGAATCCTTCGCCGTCGCGGCCTTCTGGTCGCTCGTCACGATCGCGTTCTATGTGCTGGCGCGCTGGCTCAATCGGCGCCGTCCGCGCTGGTGGACCGCGCCTTTGTTGTTGACGCCGGTACTGCTGATTTCGCTCGCGCTCGTGGTGCATGAAGGCTATGGCGATTACATCCGCGGCACGCATTGGCTGATGTTCATGCTCGGGCCGACCACGGTCGCGTTCGCCTTGCCGATCTATGAACAGCGCGCACTGATCCGCCGCCATTGGCTCATCTTGCTGGTCGGCGTGGCGGCAGGCAGTGGCATGGCCATCCTGAGCGCCTGGGGCCTCGCAACCATGCTCGGGCTTTCGGGTGCGATGCGCCTGAGCCTGTTGCCGCGTTCGATCACGACGCCTTTCGCCATCTCGGTATCGGGCGATAT
>CAXBRX010000305.1:0-4409 GCA_963977835.1 uncultured Derxia sp. | reverse complement strand
CCCCGGCGACCGCGAACACTCGTTGTCGATCACCACGCAATTCAAGATGCTCACGCGACGCATGGCGGCCAACGGCTGAGTGACGGCGGCACCGCGCCGCTTCATTTGCCGATGCAAAACCGCGAAAAGATTTCGCCGAGCAGATCGTCGGCCGTGAACTCGCCGGTGATGCTTGCGAGGCTTTCCTGAGCCAGCCGCAATTCCTCGGCAAACAGATCGAGATGCGCATCGCCGAGCGTGCCGTCGCGCGTTGCGCCGGCGAGCGCTTGCGCGCGCGCGGCCTCCAGATGGCTGCGCGCGGTGCGTAAAGCCACCAGATGGCGCTCGCGCGCGATGAAGACCGATTCGGCCTGGGCCTGCACCCCCGCGATTTCGCGCAGGCGCGTGCGCAATTCGGCGAGGCCCGCATGGGTGCGCGCCGAAATCCAGACTGCATCGGGCGCAGCTGCTTGACGCGCGGCCAGGTCGGCGGCGTCGAGCACATCGGCCTTGTTGAACACCCGCAGCACCGGTACATGCGGCGCGCGCGCGGCGATCTGCTCGGCGATGCGCGCGTTCTCGGCGGCGTCGGGATGCGCGAGGTCGTGCAGGTGCACGACCACATCGGCCTGATCGACTTCGCGCCAGGTGCGCGCGATGCCCAGGCTTTCGACCGCGTCGTCGGTCTCGCGCAAGCCCGCGGTGTCGATGACGACGAGCGGAATGCCATCGATGCTGATGGTCTGGGCGACCTTGTCGCGCGTGGTGCCCGGAATCGGCGTCACGATGGCGACTTCTTCGCCGGCCAGCGCATTGAGCAGACTCGATTTGCCGGCGTTGGGCACGCCGGCCAGCACCACCTTGAGCCCGTCGCGCAACAACGCACCCAGGCGCGCGGTGTCGAGCACCGAAGCCAATTGCGCTTCGATCGCATCCAGCTTGGGCAAGGCATCGGCCTGTTGCAGGAAGTCGATTTCTTCTTCGGGAAAATCGAGCGTCGCCTCGACCAGCATGCGCAAACTCACCAGTTGATCGACCAGGGCATGGATGCGTTCGGAAAACACGCCGCCCAACGAGGCCGCTGCCGAGCGCGCCGCGGCCACGGTCTGCGCATCGATGAGGTCGGCCACCGCTTCGGCCTGGGCGAGGTCGAGCTTGTCGTTGAGATAGGCGCGCTGGGTGAATTCGCCGGGCTCGGCCATGCGCAGACGCAATCCGGGAATTGCATGCGCGGCCTCGCGCGCGATCGCAAGACACCGCTCGACGAGCAGATGCAGCACCACCGGCCCGCCATGGCCTTGCAATTCGAGCACATGCTCGCCGGTGTAGGAATGCGGCGCCGGAAACCACAACGCGATGCCGCGGTCGATCGCGCTGCCGTCGGCGGCCATGAACGCGGTGTAGGTCGCTTCGCGCGGGTTCAATGTGCGCGCGGTGATGCGTTCAATCAACCATTGCAGATCGGCGCCGACCCCGGCGCCGCCCGAAACGCGCACCACGCCGATGCCGCCGCGGCCGGGCGCGGTGGCAATGGCGATGATGGGGGCTTGATCGAGCATGGGGCGTCGATTGTAGCGAGCGGCGCCGGCCGCAAAAAACAAAGCGCCGCACGAGGCGGCGCTTTTGCTCGGGGCAGCTGACTTACCGCAGCGCTGAGACTCAGGCCTTCTTGGCGCGGCCGAACACCGGCTTGCCTTCGATGGTCCGCGTGATCTGCCATTGCTGCGCGATCGAGAGCAGGTTGTTGACCACCCAGTACAGCACCAGACCCGCGGGGAAGAAGGCCATCATGCCGCCGAAGATGAAAGGCATGAAGGCGAACACCTTGGCCTGCACCGGATCGGGCGGCGTCGGGTTGAGTTTGTATTGCACCCACATGGTCGCGATCATCAAGGCCGGCAGGATGAAGAACGGGTCCATGGCGGTGAGGTCATGGATCCAGAAGATCCACGGCGCGCCGCGCATCTCGACCGCGGCCAGCAGCGTCCAGTACAGCGCGATGAACACCGGCATCTGGACCAGGATGGGCAGACAGCCGCCGAGCGGATTGATCTTCTCGGTCTTGTACAGCTCCATGAGCGCCGCATTCATCTTCGCGCGGTCGTCCTTGTGCTGTTCCTGGATCTTCTTGAGGCGCGGCGTGACGGCGCGCATCTTGGCCATCGACTTATAGCTGGTCGCCGAAAGCGGATAGAAGGCCGCCTTGACGGTGATCGTCAGCAAGATGATGGCCCAGCCCCAGTTGCCGGTCAGGGAATGGAAGAATTGCAGCAGCCAGAACAAGGGCTTGGCGACCATGGTCAGCCAGCCGTAATCGACCACCAGGTCGAGGCCCGGGGCAATCTGTTCGAGCACCTTCTGGTCTTGCGGGCCCACATACAACTTGCCGTTCGACGCGGTCGTCGCGCCCGGCGCGAGCGCGCCCAGCGATTCGATCATGCCGACCGCGTAGAGGTTTTCGCCGACCTTGCGTGCGTAATTCGTGCGCTCGCCCGACTTGGGCACCCAGGCCGTCACGAAGTAATGCTGGATCAGCGCGACCCAGCCGTCGCCGGCCGTCTTGGGGAATTCCGCCTTGCCCTTCTCGATGTCCGAGAACGCGACCTTGCGGTATTTCGAAGCTTCGGAATAGAAGGCCGGGCCGGTGAAGGTCGACATGAAGCGCGCTTCGCCCGCGGGCGAGGTGCCGTCACGCGTGATCTGATCGTAAAGCTCGGGCGTGACCGGCGCAGTGCCCAAGTTGGTCACCTGTTGGCGCACTTCGATCAGATAGCTGTCGCGCTTGAAAACATAGGTCTTGAGCAGCTTGACGCCGCCAGCCTCGGCTTCGAACGCGACTTCGAGCGTGTCCTTGCCGGCCTCGAAGGTGCTGGGGCCGGGCACGCGCGTGAACAAGGTCTTGTGATTCGGGAAATCGCCACCGATCAGACCCGTCTGCGCGAGGTAGATCCGTTCGCCCGGCTTGTTTTCGAGCAGCACCATGTTGCGGGTCTTGTCGACCGCGTCGTGGTGCTTGAGCAATTCGACATACGAGAGTTCAGCCCCGACGGTATCGATCTCGGCCGAGATCACATCGGACTGGATCTTGATGCGCTGGCCAACGGGCGCGGCAGCAGCGGTCGTCGGGACCGCAGCGGCGCCGGCCGGCGTGGCGGGGTCGAGCAGCGCTGCCGCCACCGGGGCCAGCGCGTCGCGGGCGACGGCGGGATCGCGGGACCGCAGGTGAGCCACCCGATGGACAACGTGCGCGACAACATCCGCCTCCTCTGCGAGGGCGACGAGGACAAGCAGTTCGGGATGACGGGCCTGCAGACCCACACCCCCGAGCAGGTGTTCTCGCTCGTCGCCGCGGCGGCGGGGTTCCCCGACGACCCGCACGCGCGGAGCGGGCCCGTGCCCGTGGACGCCCGTCTCGTCCTGCGCGGCCTCGACGGCTACGGCGACCGGCTCGCGCTCGCCGCCGAGCGGGGGGAGTCCATCGTCATCGCGACGGGCCACCCGGTCGGCCTCGCCCACTTCTACATGGAGCTCGCGAAGCTCCTCGTCGCCGGCGGCGCGCGGCTGCTCCAGCCCTGCGACCGCACATCGTGGAAGAAGCGCGACGGCCGGCGCCGGGAGATCCGCTACCTCGAGGGCGTCGCGGTGCTCACCGACCGCACCTCCGCGCGCCACACGCACAGCGGGGAACCGATGCGGCGGATCCTCGAGGAGGTGCGCCCCGATCTCGTCATCGCCGACCACGGGTGGGCCGGCGCGGCGGTCGAGGGTGGCGTCGAGACCGTCGCGATCGCCGACGTGAACGACCCCGCGCTCATCCTCGCGCGGGAGCAGGGGCGCCTCGAGCACGTCGTCGTCATGGACGCCGGACGGATTGCGGCGTCCGGACCGATCGAGCAGCTCAAGGAGCGACGCGGCCAGGTCTACGAACTCCGGATCAAGTCGCACGGCGACGCCGAGGCGTTCTACCTGAGCGGCGTCGTGTGCCAGCGGTGGCAGAAGCAGCAGGAGGCCTACGACTACTACGCCGCCGCCGCCGAGAAGGCCGCCAACATCCACGTCAAGGACGGCATCGACGAGGCGGCATTCGTGGCGCTGCGCCGTGCCCGCGACGCGACGCTGGCCGCGCCGGTGCTTTTGCTGCCGTCGGTCCAGGTCAACATCCGCGCCGGCAACCTGCCGCCGGCCGAGGAACAGAAGCTCGTCAGCTTCGACTTCAAGAATGATTTCCCGGAGCCGCTGCTCGTTCATCAGGGGATATCGTTCGAGAGCGGCGCGATTTCCCTCGCGGCGCTGACTCGCATACGGCTTCAAGAAAGTCTCGTCGCCATGCTGCGGCAACGGCTAGGCCAAATCGGGGGAAAATATTCGGCGTTGCATATCCGGAATACGGACCATCAGACCGATTACGAAGAATGGATCGTCCGGAACGC
>CAXBRX010000304.1:0-4431 GCA_963977835.1 uncultured Derxia sp. | reverse complement strand
CCATGTGTTTATCACTGGTCGTATTAAGGAAATCATCGTCATGTCCAATGGTGAGAAGCTGCCACCGGTGGACATGGAAAACGCCGTTCTGCGCGATCCGCTGTTTGAGCAGGTGATGATGCTGGGTGAGGCTAAACCGTACTTGAGTCTGATCGCTGTGCTGCATGGCGAGCAGTGGAAAAAGCTCGCGGCGGAAAAGGGCGGCGAGATCAACGTGGTGGTGCTGGAAAAGGGCTCCGAGCCCGGCGCGCATATCCTGTCGGGCGCCATCATGGACCCGATCGCGCTGAACGAGCTGATCCCGAACTGGAAGGACTTCACCGATTGCTGGGCGATGTTCAAATGGTTCGTCGGCAAAGGCCCGCGCCCCGATTTCGACCGTTGGGCCTACTTTGAAAAGTTCGATTACTGGGCGGTGTTCTGGGGCGTGAACATCATCGGCTGGAGCGGCCTGATGCTGGCCTTCCCGCACATCACCGCCACGTATCTGCCGGGCTGGGTCTTCAATGTCGCGACGCTCGTGCATGGCGAAGAAGCCTTCCTCGCCGCGGTGTTCCTGTTCACCGTGCATTTCTTCAACAACCATTTCCGGCCCGACAAACTGCCGCCGCCCGATGTGGTGATGTTCACCGGCTCGCTCTCGCTCGAAGACTTCAAGCGCGACCATCCGGCGCAATATCAACGCCTGGTCGCCAACGGTGAACTCGAGAAATATCTGGTCGACAAGCCTTCGGCGCCGATGCGCATCGGCTCGACGGTGCTCGGCCTGGTGTTGATCACCGTGGGCTTCACCCTGCTCACGCTGGTGGCGGTGGGCTTCTTCTCGAAATGAGCGCCATCGCTTCGCGCACCCGTGCGTCCAGCCCCGAATGACGCACGGTGCGCGCCGCGATGCCCGCGGCCAGCACCTCGTCGGATGACCAGACGCGTAAGCGCTTGCGCGGCCGCGTGACGGCGGTGTAGATGAGTTCGCGCACGACGAGGCGCGTGGGCCGTTCGGGCAGCACCACATCGACCGCGTCGAATTCCGAGCCTTGCGATTTATGGATCGTGAGCGCCCAGGCGTCCTCGCAAGCGTCGAGCCGCGCGGGCGCCACGGTGCGCCATTGCCCGTCGGGGCGGCGCAGATGCACGCGCAAACCCGCGCCGGGCATCGCCCAACACACGCCGATGTCGCCGTTGAACACGCCGAGCGCCGCATCGTTGCGCGTGACGATCACCGCGCGCCCGTGGTACCAGCCTGCGTTGGCCCCGACCTCGAGCGCGGCGCGCACGCGCTGATCGATGGCTGCGCTGACAGCGACACTGCCGCGCGCGCCGACGCGCATCGCGCACAACAGCCGATAGCGCTCGAAAGCGGCGAACGCCGTCGCCGGATCGGCCGCCGCGCGCACCGCGTCGAGGTAAGGCGCATAGCCCGCGAGCGCCGCATCGACCAAGGCGCCGACATCGCCTGCGCCCATCGCCTGCACTTCCGCGTGGTCGGTGCCGTCGTCCGCATGCAAGGCCGCGAGCACTTCGGCAGCCTCGCCGCCATGGATGGCGAGCGCGAGGCGCGCGATCGGCCCGGCGGCGGCAAAGCGATGGCTATGCGTGAGCCAGATCACCGCGTCGCGACTGCCGAGCGCAGCGTCGTCGTCGGCATCGACCGCTTCGGGCGCAACCGGCGCGCCAAGCGCAGCCAGCGCCTGCGCGGTCGCGGCGGAGAATTTCTGCGTACGCGCGAGCGTGGCCAGCACGATGCCGCTTTCGACCGACGCGAGTTGATGATGATCGCCAACGAGCAGCACGCGCGCGCCGGGCTTGAGCGCATCGAACAAGCGCGCCGCGAGCATCAGGCCCAGCATCGACGCTTCATCGACGATGACCAGATCGGCACTCAAAGGATGTTCATGGTCATGGCGCGGCTTGATGCCGTCCGCGCCGATGCCGAGCAACGCGTGCACGGTGCGCGCCAGCGCCGGCAAGCGTGCCTGCGCCGCCGCATCGAGCCCGAGCGCGGGCAATTGCTGGCGCACCGATTCCTGCATGCGCGCCGCGGCCTTTCCGGTCGGCGCGACGAGCGCCACTTCGAGCGCGGGCGCGAGTTGGGTCAAGGCCGCGAGCAAGCGCACGACGGTGGTCGTCTTGCCCGTGCCGGGACCGCCCGAGAGCACCACCGCCGGGCGCAACAAGCACAAGGCGACCGCCGTGCGTTGCGCGTCGAGGCCGGCATGCGGGCGCGGGAACCAGCGGTCGAGCACCGTGGCGGCGTGCGCCAGATCATCGACCAAAGGCGCAGCACATTGCCATTGCGCCCAGCGCGCGGCCAGCGCGCATTCGGCCTGCCAATAGCGCTGGGTGTACAAGCGCCCTTGTGCATCGAGCACCAGCGGGCGCAAGGAGAGTTCATCCGTTTGCGGCCACGGCGCCGATGCCGGCTCGGGCGTTGCTGGCGGTGCGGTGTGCGCCGCTCGCGCTTGCGCCATGAGCGCCGTTGGCATTTCTGTTTGCACCACCGGGCTGCGCTGCAATTGCGCGATCAATGCCGCGGTTTCATCGGCGCTCAGCCCCGCGTCCACAGGCCAGCAGGCATGGCCTTGCGCATCGGCCACGGCCACGGCTTGCGCACTCGCGCGCACGGCTTCGATCGCAGCCGGATCGCCGCCCGCTTGCGCATGCCGATGCGCGAGCAGATTGCCGAGCGCTCGCGCGAGCGCGCTGGCATCGCCCGCCCCTGCGAGCAATTGCGCCAGGCCGATGCGCGGCGTGTTCATGCGGCCTCCTTGGCCGGCGCGGCATCGAGCAGACGCGACAGCGTCTCGATCAAGGCGCGCGGCGCGCGGGTGCAGACCACGCCGCGCCCCGGCGCCGCGGGCGACATGCCGCGCAAGAACAGATAACGCACGCCGCCGAAATGCGTGTCGTAGTCATAGCCTGCGATGCGCGCGCGCAGCCAGCGATCGACGGCGACGGTGTAAAGCAGATGCTGGAGGTGATAGCCATGCGCATGCATCGCGTCTTCGAGCGCTTGCGGGTGGTAGTCGTCGAGCGCGAGGCCGAGCGCATTCGATTTGTAATCGGCGATGTAGACCTTGCCCGCGTATTGATAGACGAGATCGATGTAGCCGCGCAGGCTGCCGCGCCATTGTTCGGCCGACAGATGCGGCACCGCATAGCCGGCTGCGCGCGCCGCATCGGCCAGCGCATCGAAGCGCGCCTGATGCAAAGGCAAAGCGAAAGCGATTTCGCGCCGTGTGGCTTGGCGCGGCACACGGCCCAGCGTCGCGCTGGCCTGCCCGTGCGTGTCCTGTGCCGTCGCGCCGATATCGAGCGGCGCCTCACGCACTTCATCGAGCCATTGCGCGACCGCTTCGGGCGCCAGGTCCGCGAAGCGCGCATCGGCCTGCATCGCGCGCAAGGCGGCGCGGATCGCGGGCAACCAATCGGCCGACGACGCTTGCCAATCGATGCGCTCGGCGATCGCATGCAGACAATCGCCGGCTGCCGCGCCGCGCGGAAAAGCGAAGCGCATCGCCGCGTCGGGCCCGGCCTCGGCGCCCGCGGCGAATTGATCATGGTCGGGCAAGTCTGCCGCGCTCGCGCCATGCATGAGGCCGCTGAAACTGGTCTGGCGCAAGGGCGCGGGCAAAGGCGCGGGCGGCTTGGCGGCCACCAGGGTGTCGGCTTTGCCCTCCATGGCCACCGCCGCGGCTGGGCGCAACACGAGCGTGCGCACCGCGATCGCGCCCGCGCCGCGCGCAGCGGCTATGGGGAGAGCATCCCCGGCGGTTCCGCCACGCCGGTGATCGGAGCGCTCGACGGAAGCTGGCGCCCCGACCGAGGATGGGTATCGACAGCACCGGCCCTCGATCGGCGCGCTCAGGGAATGGCAGGCGCGATCGCGGCAATGGACCATGAGCCAGCGGCGCGCACGATCGATGGTGCGCGCGTTCCACTCGACTGGGACGATGCGCCGGGCGCAGACGACGAGGAACGCACCACCGGCGACCTTCCGCCGTTGCGGATCTTGGCGCACGGCATCTCGCGCAAGAAGCTCGAGGCGGCGATCCGCGAACTTGGTCTCCCCGCGAGCGTCGCTCGCGCACCTGAAGATGCCGACGCAGTGGTGACGATCCGCAACGAGTTCAAGCAGCGTGGCACGCCGATCATCGAGGCCGAGCGCCGAGGCCTGCCGATTCACGTGCTCAAGAGCAATGCCGCTGCGCAGATGGAGCGCGCGCTCCTCGCCGTGTACGACCTTCCCGACGATCCGCGCGAGGTTGCCTTGCGCGAGGCGGCGGCTGGTGTACAAGAGGTGATCCGCACCGACCACCCCGTCGAACTATCGCCGCAGAATCCCTTCATCCGGCGACTGCAACACCAGTTGGCTGGCGAGGCAAACGTGACGAGTAGCTCGCGTGGTCGCGATCCGTATCGTCGTGTGCGACT
>CAXBRX010000303.1:0-4432 GCA_963977835.1 uncultured Derxia sp. | reverse complement strand
GACCACGGCCTTGCCGGGCTCGGTCAGCTCGCAGTTGCCGCCTTGCTCGGCTGCCATGTCGACGATCACGCTGCCGGGCTTCATGCTGCGCACCATCTCGGCTGTGATCAGCTTGGGCGCCGGCTTGCCCGGGATCAGTGCGGTGGTGATGATGATGTCGCACTCTTTGGCCTGCTGCGCGTACATCTCGCGCTGCGCGGCCTGGAAGCCTTCGCTCATGACCTTGGCGTAGCCGCCGCCGCCCGAGCCTTCTTCTTCGTAATCGACCTTGACGAATTCACCGCCCAAAGACACGACCTGATCGGCCACTTCGGCGCGCGTGTCGTTGGCGCGCACGATCGCGCCCAGATTGGCCGCCGTGCCGATCGCCGCCAGCCCCGCCACGCCGGCCCCGGCCACGAACACCTTGGCCGGCGGAATCTTGCCGGCGGCCGTGACCTGGCCGTTGAAGAATCGGCCGAAAGCATTGGCCGCTTCGATGACGGCGCGATAGCCGCTGATGCCGGCCATGGACGTGAGCGCGTCCATCTTTTGCGCGCGCGACAACTGGCGCGGCAGGCAATCGATGGCCAGCACCGTGGCCTGCTTGGCCGCGAGCTGTTGCATCAACTCGGGGTTTTGCGCCGGCCAGATGAAAGAGATCAGCGTCGTGCCCGGACGCAACCATCCGACCTCGGCCTCGTTCGGGCCGCGCACCTTGAAGATCAGATCGGCCTTGCCCCAGAGTTCGGCTGCCGAGCCGACCACCTCGGCCCCGGCCGCGCGATACGTGTCGTCGCTGAAATTGGCGGCATCGCCGGCCCCCGATTCGACCGCGACCGAGAACCCGAGCTTGATGAGTTTTTCCGCCACCTCGGGAACCGTCGCAACGCGCTTCTCACCCGGGAAACTCTCTCTCGGAACTCCGATGAGCAATGCCATGAATTCAACTCCCTGAAGAGGATGGCCCCGCCGCGTTCACGCGGCAGTGCAACACGAATACCGTTCGATATCGACCGGCCCCAGTTTTGGTCATGCGGATGAAGAAACGCTTAGCGCGGCACGTGCTGCGCCGGGCAGCATCTTATGTTCTCCTGCCCGCTGTCGGCGTGCTTGTGGCTGCCAACCGGCAAAGTCTGCCGATAGTCGATTGTACGCATTGCACTGGCCGCCCCCGATCGGCCGGCACACGCGCCCACCAAAACGAAGCGCGGCGCCATGCTCCGAGGCAGGGCGCCGCGCTCGACTTCAGCAAGGTTCGACAGCGATCAATCCCCGCCGCGCATGTGCTGAACCTGGAACAAAGACGCCGGATTCAGCTTGGGATCGACCTGGCCCTTGAACTGACCGGTGGTGCAATGCTTGGTCTGCAGATCGAGCATCGAGAATGAATCATCGATCGCGATGCCCGAGCCCTTGTTGACCGGCAGATGGAAGTCGGGGTGCGACTTGCCGATGGTGAAGCTCTTCCAGAGTTCGCCCTTGCGGTCATAGATCAGGGTGCGGTTGATGTTGTAGACCTGGGCATCGATGTGCAGCACGCGCTTGCTGACCGGATGGCCCGGATTGACCGGTTCAGCCTCGAGCACATAGACCTTGCGCAATTGCCAGGTGATGTCCTGGAAGCAACCGCCCTGCCCGCCGAAGTTCACGAACTTGTAGCCGTCCGCTTCGGGCGGCATGTCGGTCGCGAGCTTGAGCTCGTTGTGGTTGTAATAGGGCATGAGGATGTTCCGAGTGCCCTTGAAGGTCCATTTCATGTCCGAGACGCGGCCGTTGTAGCCCTCGAAGTCTTCGATCATCAGATCGGAGCCGAGGAAGGAATCGGTCGTCTGCCCGGTGGCCAGACGCCGCACGCGGCGCTGAAAGCCCAGGTACAAATATGCATCGCTGAGCTTGGTGTCATCGTCATAAGACTGAATCAGCAATTGCGTGTTCTTCAAGTCCTGAGGTTCGAGCACGTTCACATAAATGCCGCGATACAGGTTCGACGGATTGGGCGTCACCTCGGGCACCGGCGGATGCTGGACCCGATGCTTGAAGTTCAGGAAGTGGAAATTGAACTTGATCGTGCGCTCGACCTGGCCGGTGCTCATGTTGCGGTACTTCCAATAAAACGGATAGATGGCCGCGTTGTCGCCCCAGTTGATGCCGTACTTGTAATTCCACGCGATCTTCTCGCCCGCGCGCGGGTCGGACGTGCTCGGCTCTTCGGGGAAAGGACGGCCGGCTTCGAAGCCCGTGATCTCGCCCGTCTTGGCGCCGAGCTTGGTCTTGTTCAGATTCTTCTTCGTGGCATCGACGTAATGTTTGTCGACATCGAATGAGGTCGTGGCACCGACCTTGATCTCGGTCCAGCCGTTCTTGATGGCGGTGTACATGCCGAGGTCGAGCGCATCCTTGAATTGCTCGACATTGGCCTTGTTGATGACCACGCCCGGCGTGAGTCCCGGGAAGCTCGGCGCGCCGTTCTTGTACGGGCTGAATGAACGCTCGACATCGGCCTCGGTCGCGGCGTGGACGGCGGATGCGCCGATCAGGCTCAGCGCCAGGGCGATGCACTTGAGTGCGGTTTTCATCGTGGGTGTCTCCTTGTAATCAGAATTTGTAGCGCAGCGTGACGAAGGCTTCGTTTTCCTTGAAGGCGGCGCCGATCGGCCCGGCGCGGAAGCGGCCGAGCGGCTCGAAGCCACCGAGCCCGCGCGAGAACGCCGTCATCGGATCGGCATCGCCATAGGGCGCGGTGTAAGGCGCAAACGGGTTGCACGCGCGGCAATCGTCGAATTGCGTGCGGCCGGTATCGCCGCCCTTGAAGTTGCCGCCGAAGCTCAGCTTCAGATCGTTGGTCAGGATCCATTCGACCGACGGGGCGATCGCATAGGCATGGGCCTTGAAATCGCGCGCCAGAATCAATTGCGGGCTGACGCGGTCGTTCATCAGGAAGCCTTTGATCAGCAAGGTGCCGATCACGTTGTCCTTCCAGTCGGGCATGCCGACCGGACCGAACTCGCCGGCTTGCAGCTCATGGTTGAAGATGTGCTGGTAGAACACCTGGCCCGAAATGAGCGTGGTGCGCGACTCGCTGATGAACGGAATGAAGGTCGGCCGGTCGATGCCGATCACGCTGCGGAACACACGGTTCTTCGAATACAACTCGGGCCGCAAAGTGTTGGCGAATTCCTCGCCTTGCGTGAACGCGGCTTCGATGCGCATTGCCGCTTTCAAAGGTTCGATCTGGAAGTCCATCGACCCACCGAGCAGATTCACGCGCGGGAAGTCCATGTCGAACGAGATCAGATAAGGCCAGCTGTCCTGATATTGCCCGGTGAAGGAATTGACCGCGCGCTTGCCGCCATGCAACGAAGGCAATTGCGAGCGGTAGGTCAGCGCATTGAGCGAGAACGACAGCCCGTCTTGCGTGACGCCTTCGTACTTCATGCCGAGCTGGGTGTTCTTCAAGCTCCATTCGGGCAGATGCACTTCGTTCAGGCCGATCTGGTGCGGGCCGAAATTGGTCGCGAGCAAAGTGCCCTGCGCCACGTTCGCAAAGTTGGCCACGGTGCCGCCGTAATCCCAGAGCGTCTTCATGCCGCGGAAGAAACAACCGGCATCGAGGATGACGTTCGGGCTGCCGCATTGGCCGAGGTTGTTGGGACGGAACTGATCGAAATTCCAGACCACCTGCAGGTTGCGGTCTTGCATGGTCTCGCTCGCGCCCATGCGGTACTCGGCTTGCGCGATCCACATCGGAATGCGGATGTCCTGCAATTCGTCGTAGATGTTGTTGCGCGAATAATCGACCGGGTTGATGACATCAAGCACGCGGAACAAATCGGTGCGGCCCCAGACCACCTGCTGTTTGCCGATCTTGAGAAAGACCGATTTGCCGTCGTCGAGCGGCACATCCTTCTTGACGTAGGCCTCGCGGATGAAATCGAGCCGGCTGTTGAACTCGGGCGCTTCGAGTTCGGAGAGTTTCAGATCGCCGTAGCCGCCGAAGTCGGTGCAACCGCGCTTGTCGTAATCGCAAGGCCGCACCGGCACTGCGAACGCGACGCCGCCGTTGAGCCCGTGCCAGCGGTCGCCGAGCACGCGCAAGCCTTGGTTGGGGCTGCGCGCGAGCAGATCGGGGCTGTTCAGGAAGGCGTTGTTCGTGGTCGACTCGGTGGGCAGCGCGTCGGTCGTCGAAACGGCCGTGGGCACGAACACCTTGATCGGCTGTTTCACGCCGTTGTACCCGAGCATCTGCGAGAGCAGCTCGCTGATCTGGTCGGTCGTGAAGCCCATCGTGGCGTCGCCGCCGAACTTGGCGAAGTTCGCGTTGTTGCGGAGCGCGTACAGAGCAGCCCAGCCGAGGACGAGAGTGTTCGCCCGCTTGCCAGCCTTCTGAATCGCGGCCTGCATCTTGGCCAGCTGCGCCAGAACGTTCGTGCCCGGGTTGTCCCACTGCTCG
>CAXBRX010000302.1:0-4443 GCA_963977835.1 uncultured Derxia sp. | reverse complement strand
GCGGCTGCGGCCGCGCTCGCCGCCACGGCCGTGCTGGCCGGTTGCGGCTTTCAATTGCGCGGCTCGACCCAGATTCCGTTTGCGAGCATGTATCTCGGCGTCGGCGAATCATCGGGCCTCGGCAATGAATTGCGGCGCAATCTGCGCTCGGCCTCGAACACCACGGTGGTCGACGATCCGAAGCAGGCGCAGGCGCGCTTCGAGCTGATGTCGGAAAACCGCGAGAAGGAAGTGTTGTCGATCAACTCGGCCGGCCGTGCGCGCGAATACACCTTGCGCTACACCATCAAATACCGCGTGCACGACGGCAAAGGCCATGATTTCATCGAGCCCAGCACCCTCACCTTGAAGCGCGATGTTTCGTTCAACGAAGACGCGACGCTGGCCAAGGAAGCCGAGGAAGGCTTGTTGTTCCGCGACATGCAATCCGACATGGTCCAGCAGATCCTGCGCCGCCTGTCGCTGATCCGGCCCGACATGCCGGCGCAATAAGGCCGCGAGACCCGCGATGCAACTTCGACTCGATGCGCTCGGCGCCCATCTGGCGCGCGGCAGTCTGGGGCCGCTTTACACCGTGGCGAGCGCCGAACCGCTGTTGCAGATCGAGGCCTGCGACGCGATCCGCGCCGCTGCACGCGCGGCCGGCTATACCGAACGCGAAGTCGTCACCGTGGGCCCGCGCTTCAACTGGAGCGCACTGGCTGAGGCGAGCAGCAGTCTTTCGCTGTTTGCCGAACGCAAAATCGTCGAATTGCGCATCCCGACCGGCAAGCCGGGCAAGGACGGCGCGCAAGCCTTGCAGGCGCTGGCTGCCACCGCGGCCCAGGGCGACGACAGCCTGTTGACCCTCGTCACCTTGCCGCGCCCCGACGGCGACATGAAGAAATCGGCCTGGTTCACGGCCTTGCAGGAGGCAGGCGTGCTGATCGCCATCGAAGCGGTCGAGCGCGCGGCGCTGCCGGGCTGGATCGGCGAGCGCCTGGGCAAACAAACGCAAAGCGCACCGCGCGAAGCGCTCGATTTCATCGCCGACCGGGTCGAAGGCAATCTGCTCGCCGCGCATCAGGAAATCCGCAAGCTCGACCTGCTTTACGGCCCGCGCGCGCTGACGCTCGACGAAGTGCAAGACGCGGTGCTCAACGTGGCGCGCTACGACGTCTTCAAATTGTCCGAAGCTTTGCTGGCCGGCGATGCGCCGCGCTTTGCGCGCATGGTCCATGGCCTGCAAGGCGAAGGTGAACCGATCCAGCTCGTGCTCTGGGCCTTTGCCGAAGAATTGCGCACGCTCTGGCGCGTCAAGCAGGCGGCCGATGGCGGCAAGCCGGTGGGCGCAGTGTTGCGCGAGATGCGCGTCTGGGGCATGCGCGAGAAGCTCATGCCGCAAGCCGTGGCCCGGGTCACGCCGGCTTTGCTCACGCGCGCCATCCGGCGCTGCGCCGCGCTCGACAAGACCGCCAAAGGCCTCACCCGCGCGGCCCAAGACGAAGGCATGACCGGCGAGGTCTGGGAAGACCTGCTTGCGGTCGGCCTGAGCCTCATGGGCCGCAGTGCCAAACCCGCGCCACGCCGCGCGAGCGTGTAGTCTTATGCTTTTCCCTGCCGGCGGGCATGCCCGCCGCCGCAGTTTTCCGCTTTTCCCGCCTTGCCGTGCCCATGGACACCAAGACTGACATCGCCACCACCATGCGCCAGATCGGCAGCGCCGCACGCGCCGCCAGCCGCGCCATGGCGCGCGCCGCCACTGCGCAAAAGAACGAAGCCCTGCTTTACATCGCCGCGGCCATCCGGACCCATCGCGCCGACCTCAAGCGCGCCAACGACGCCGATGTGGTCGCCGCGCGTCTGGCGGGTCTGGCCGATGCGCTCGTCGAACGCCTGGTGCTTTCCGAAAAAGCCATCGACACCATGGCCGAAGGCCTGGAACAGATCGCCAAACTGCCCGACCCGATCGGCGAGATGAGCGATCTGCGCTTTCGGCCGAGCGGCATCCAGGTCGGGAAGATGCGCGTGCCGCTGGGCGTGATCGGCATCATTTACGAAGCGCGGCCGAATGTGACCGTGGACGCCGCCGGCCTGTGCATCAAGAGCGGCAACGCCACCGTGCTGCGCGGCGGCTCCGAAGCCATCCGTTGCAACACCGCGCTGGCCAAGCTGGTGCGCGACGGCCTCGTGGCCGCGGGCCTGCCGGCCGACGGTGTGCAAGTGCTCGAAACCACCGACCGCGCGGCCGTGGGCGCGATGATCACGATGCCCGAGTACATCGACGTGATCGTCCCGCGCGGCGGCAAAAGCCTGATCGAGCGCATCGCCAAGGAAGCGACCGTGCCCGTCATCAAGCATCTCGACGGCATCTGCCATGTCTACATCGACACCGAGGCCGATCTCGACAAAGCCGTGCGCATCGCCGACAACGCCAAGACCCAGCGCTACGCGCCGTGCAACACGATGGAAACCTTGCTCGTCGCGCAAGACATCGCCGCGCGCGTGCTGCCGCCTTTGTGCAAGGTCTATCAAGACAAAGGCGTGGAATTGCGCGTGAGCCCCGAGGTGCGCGGCGTGCTCGAAGCCGCGGGCTTTGCCAAGCTCGTCGACGCGACCGAAGAAGACTGGCGCACCGAATACCTCGCGCCGATTTTGTCGATCAAGACCGTGGCCGGACTCGACGCGGCCATCGAGCACATCAACACCTACGGCTCGCAGCACACCGATGCGATCGTGACCGAGAACTACACCAAGGCGATGCGCTTCCTGCGCGAAGTCGATTCCGCGTCGGTCATGGTCAACGCGAGCACGCGCTTTGCCGACGGTTTCGAATACGGCCTCGGCGCCGAGATCGGCATCAGCACCAACAAGCTGCATGCGCGTGGTCCGGTCGGCCTCGACGGGCTGACCTCGCTCAAATGGGTGGTGTTCGGTTCGGGGCAGGTGCGCACATGAGCGGTTATCTCTACGTCAAATCCTTTCATGTGATCTTCATGGTCACCTGGTTCGCGGGCTTGTTCTATCTGCCGCGCCTGTTCGTCTATCACGCGATGGCCGAAGACAGCATCAGCCGCGAGCGCTTCAAGATCATGGAGCGCAAGCTGTTCTGGGGCATCATGACCCCGGGCGCACTCGTCACCATCGCGCTCGGCCTCATGCTCTGGCTGCATTACGGCATCGGCGGTTATTGGCTGCATGCCAAGCTCACGCTCGCGCTCCTGCTCATCGGCTACCACGCCTGGTGCTGGAAGCTCATGCGTGATTTCAAACTCGACCGCAACGCGCGCTCGCATGTGTACTTCCGCTGGTTCAACGAAGCGCCCGTGCTGGTCCTGATCGCGATGGTGTTGCTCGTCATCGTCAAACCGTTCTGAACCCGGACACTTCCGCATGACTGCGATCGATTACTGGTTGGCGCCGCAATCGCCCTTCGTCTACCTCGGCCACGAGCAATTCCGCGCGATCGCCGCCGAACACCGCGCCACGATTCGGGTGCGCCCGCTCGATCCGACGCGGCTGTTTGCCGCGACCGGCGGCCTGCCGCTCGGCCAGCGCCACCCGACGCGCCAGGCCTACCGCCTCGTCGAATTGCGGCGTTGGTCCGAATCACGGGGCCTGCCCATGAATGTGCAGCCCAAGCATTTCCCGGTCGATGGCGCGCCGGCCAGCAAGCTGTTGCTCGCGACCATCGCCGCCTTCGGCACCGAACGTGCGCTCGACCTCGTCGGCGTCATCTCGCGCGCGCTCTGGACCGAAGAACGCGACATCGCCGATACCGACACCCTGGTCGCCTTGTGCAATGCCATCGGCCTGCCCGGCGCCATGCTGATGCCGGCCTCGCTCACCGACGGCATCGCCGCCGAGCTCGACAAAAACACCGACGCCGCGATCGCCGCCGGCGTTTTCGGCCTGCCCACTTTTGCGATCGACGGCGAATTGTTCTGGGGCCAAGACCGGCTCGACTTCGTCGCACGCGCGCTCGCCAACGCGGGCTGAATCTTCGTATGACCGACACCCCCTCCAAACCGCGCAAGATTCTCGGCGTCAACAAATCCGCCGACACCGCCAAGGACGACGAGCGCGATCCGTTCGACACCGTGCGCTCAGGCCCGCGCGGCCGCGTGGCCTTGCAACGCGCGCGTGAACTCAAAGCGAGCCAGCCGGCGCCCGCGCCCGTGAAGCGTGCCCCGCGCCCTGCCGAGGGCAAGGCGCCGCGCCCGAGCGGCGAGCGCAAGCCCTGGGTCAAACGCGAAGGCACCGATGCCGCCCAACGCGGCCCCCGCACCGAGGGCAAACGCCCCGCAATTGCGCATCACGCTCGCATCGGCCGCCAGCCAGTCGTCGTTCGCAGCGACGACGATGTCTCCCTGCGAGAGCGAGAGGCGCGGATCCGCGAGCGGCTCCGGCACACCGAAGCCTGACAGCGTCGGTCCGACCGCACGGACGAGCATGGGCTTGGTT
>CAXBRX010000301.1:0-4459 GCA_963977835.1 uncultured Derxia sp. | reverse complement strand
CGTGTTCGTCGATGGGGCTCAAATCATCGGGCTTGCGCTCGCGCAGCTTCTGCTGGAGGTTCTTGAGCGGCTGGATGCCGCGCGACAACCCGGCCCACACCAGAATGACCGAGATCGGCAGGATGACGAACTGCGGCAGGATCACGCCCTTGATGATTTCGTTGGCGAGTTGCGAACGCTTTTCGAGCGTCTCGGCCACTTGAATCAAGGCCGGGGTGTAGCCGGGCTGGTCTTTGTATTTGCCTTCGAATTCGACGTACAGATAGGCCACGCGCACATCGGCGCCGTGCATGACCTCGGTGCGGTAGCGCACGGTGCCCACCGAGCCGGCATCGGCCTCGGCCGGCAGCGGCAATTCATGGTCGCCCGCGAGGAAATCGCCGCGCACGCCCCAGACCTGGTAGTAAACATGGTCGGCATCGTCGGCACGCAAGAAGTCGCGCGCCGACAAGGGCAGCACAAAATTGATCCGGTCGGGCGCCTGATGAATCTGCTGCGCCAGCACGCGCACCGAGGCTTCGAGCGCGCGGTCGAACGGCGCATCGGCGATCGATTGCGCCACCAGATAGGTCGCTGCGATCGACATCGGCCAGATCAGCAGCAGCGGCGCGAGCATCCAGTCGAGAATCTCGCCGAACAAAGAGCGCTGCGCGCTCGCCCGTTCATCGGGGTGGCGCAGCAGATCGGCGATGGATTTCGGCGCAGGTGCCGGGCGCGGATCCGGTTCGGTCATCCTGCCTGCCGGTGCGTCGCGGTGTTGCCGTCGCCTTCAGGCTCGACCCATTTTTCGAGGCAATAGCCGAGGCCCCGGACGGTAGCGATGCGAATGCCGCTGGTCTCGATCTTTTTGCGCAGGCGGTGCACATAGACCTCGATCGCGTTGTTCGAGACTTCTTCGCCCCATTCGCACAGGTGATCAACCAATTGGTCTTTCGACACCAGCCGCCCGGTCCGCTGCAACAAAATTTCGAGCAAGCCGATCTCGCGCGCCGACAGGTCGAGCATGTGCTGGTCGATGTAGGCCACGCGGCCGACCTTGTCGAAATTGAGCGGCCCATGCTTGATCATCGTCGGGCCGCCGCCCGAGCCGCGCCGCGTCAGCGCGCGCACCCGCGCTTCGAGCTCGGCCAGCGCAAACGGCTTGGCCATGTAATCGTCGGCGCCGAGGTCCAGGCCGCGCACCCGGTCGTCGATCGATTCGGCGGCCGTCAGGATGAGCACCGGCAAATGCGAATTGCGCGCCCGCAGGCGGCGCAGCACTTCGAGCCCCGGCAGCTTGGGCAGGCCGAGGTCGAGGATGAGCAGATCGAAATTCTGGGTCAGCAAGGCCGAATCGGCATCGAGCCCGTTGGTGACCACATCGACCGCGAAACCGGTTTGACGCAGCGAACGCTGCAAACCGTCGGCCAACACGCTGTCGTCTTCGGCAATGAGGATCCGCATCTTCGACTCCCCGGTCTGGTCAGGCTACATGGAAGAATGCGCCACGCGCACCGCATTGATCGCATCGCGCGTGGCTTTGGCCGCAGCACCGGCAGCGGCGGCAAATTCCGGCCCGGTGCCGGCATACAAAATGGCGCGCGAGCTGTTGATCATCATGCCGGCGCCGTCGCTCGAGCAGCCGGCCTTGACGGTCGCCTCCACATCGCCGCCCTGGGCGCCGATGCCCGGCACGAGCAAAGGCATGTCGCCGACGATGGCGCGCACCTGGGCGAGTTCAGCCGGAAAGGTTGCACCCACCACCAGGCCGCAATTGCCGTTGCCGTTCCAACGCTCGGCCACCAGACGCGCCACGTGTTGGTACAAGGGCATGCGCCGGCCGTCGACTTCGACGTCGAGGAATTGCAGATCGGACCCGCCCTTGTTCGAGGTGCGGCACAGCACGATGACGCCGCGGTCGGCGTATTGGGTGTAAGGCGTGACCGAATCGAAGCCCAGGTACGGATTGACCGTGACCGCGTCGGCGCGGTAGCGCTCGAAAGCTTCGCGCGCATAAAACTCGGCGGTGCTGCCGATGTCGCCACGCTTGGCGTCGAGCACCACCGGAATGCCCGGATGCGCGTTGCGGATGTAATCGATGACTTCTTCGAGCACGTCTTCACGGCCCTGGCCCGCAAAGTAGGCGATCTGCGGCTTGAAGGCGCAGGCGTAAGGCGCGGTGGCATCGACGATTTCGGTGCAGAACCGGAACAAGGCGTCGGCGCGCGGCAGATGCTCGGGCAGACGCGCCGGATCGGGATCGAGCCCCACGCACAACAGGCTGTTGACGTTGCGCCAGCGCGCTTGCAGGGCATCGATGAAAGTCATGCAGTGCGTCCTTGGATAAGCTGATCGGGCGGGCGCGATTCTACGCTGCGCGGCCGGTGGGCGGCGCACGCCTACAATGCACGCTTTGCATCGGCCGTCCATGTCTGCTTCCGACACCCCTTCCGCTCCTGCCGCCAGCCATTGGTCGGCGCGCAATCTGTTCCTGCTGGGCCTGCTCACCCTGTTCTGGGGCATCAACTGGCCGGTGATGAAGTTTGGCGTGCACCAGCTGCCGCCTTTGTTCTTCCGCGCCATGGGCATGCTCGGCGGCCTCGCCAGCTTGTACGTTTATGCGCGCTGGCGCGGCATCAGCCTTGCCATCAACCGGCCGCTCGCACGGCAGATCGTCATCCTGGCCATTCCCAACATGGTCATCTGGCATTTGTTCGCCATCTACGCCGTCGCCTCCTTGAGCTCGGGCCGCGCCGCCATCTTGGGCTACACCATGCCGGTGTTTGCCATGCTGGCCGCCTGGGGCCTCAACGGCGAGCGCCCGCATTGGCGCCAATGGCTGGGCGTGGCTGCCGCCGCAGCCGCCACCGGCCTGTTGCTGTCGAGCGAGTTCGACAAGATCGCCGGGGCGCCGCTCGGCACTTTGATCATGCTGATTGCCGCGGCGAGCTGGGGCATAGGCACCGCCATGCTCAAGCGCACCCACCTCGAGATCGACACCCTGGCCCTCACCTTCTGGATGCTGGCCGTGGCCACCGTGGCGGTCATCATCGGCGCCACCGTCATCGAGCTGCCGCGCTGGCGCATGCCCACCCCGGGCGAATGGGCGGCCGTCGTCTACAACGCCCTCATCGTCTTCGGGCTGTGCCATGTGATCTGGTTTTCCATCGCACGCGCCCTGCCCCCGGTGGCCAGTAGCCTGTCGTTGATGTTGATCCCGGTGCTCGGCGTGTTCTCGGGCGCGGTCGCGCTCGGCGAGCATCCGTTCTGGCAGGACTACGCCGCCATCGTGCTGGTGCTGATCGCCCTCACCTCGGTGCTCAACCTGCGCCGGCCCGCGCCGGAGCCGCAGGAATGACGCGCGCATGAGCGCCGCCGCGCTCGCGCTGGTGGTCTGCGCGGCGCTGTTGCATGCGTCGTGGAATCTGCTCGCCAAAAAGGCCGCGGGCGGCGCTGCCTTCGTCTGGCTCTACAGCGCGGCCAATGTCGTGCTCTATGCGCCCGTGGTGCTCGGCGTGGTCTGGCTCACGCGCCCGGTCTGGGGCTGGCGCGAAGCCGGCTTCGTGCTCATGTCGTCGGCCTTGCACATCGGCTATTCGCTGAGCCTGCAGCGCGGCTACCAGCGCGCCGATCTGTCCATCGTCTATCCGATCGCGCGCGGCACCGGGCCTTTGTTCTCCACGCTAGGCGCGGTGCTGCTGTTGGGCGAGCGCCCCAGCGTGTTCGCCCTGGCCGGCGCCTGCGCCATCGTGGGCGGCGTCTTCGTCATTGCAGGCGGCCTCGCGCTGCTGCGCCAGCGCGACGCGCGCACCGGCATGGGCCTGCGCTACGGCGCGCTCACGGGCTTGTTCATTGCCGCGTACACCGTCTGCGACGGCTATGCGGTGCAGGCCGTGCTGATTGCGCCCTTGCTGCTCGATTACGCCGCCAACGTGCTGCGCTGCGCCTTCCTGACGCCGCGCACGCTGCGCTACAAGGCCGAACTCGAACGCGAATGGCGACGCAACAAATGGCACGCCATCACCATCGGCGCCATCGCCCCGCTCGGCTACATCCTGGTGCTGACCGCGATGAAGACCGCGCCCATCAGCGCGGTGGCGCCGCTGCGCGAAATGTCGATGCTCGTGGGCGCCTTCTTCGGCGCCAAGCTGCTCGGCGAAGGCAAGGTCTGGCAGCGCGTGGCGGGCGCAGCGCTGATTGCGGTGGGGGTGGTGGGGATTGCGGTGGGGTGAGTCGGGAAAGCCTTTCCACAGAGCCGCATCAACGTGCATGCTCGAAGTGTTTAACCTTCCAACTTCCGCGAAACCGTCCTAGACAACCGCACTCAACGGGAACAGCCGATGACCGCGACACCGTCATCTAGCGACCCAGCTGTTGCGTAGGCATTGAGCCTGTTCCGCGCTCCCCTCGTAGATCACCGCTATCGAAGGGACAGTGAACAGCGTCCGTCTGACATGATCAAAACGACCAAGCATCCGTT
>CAXBRX010000300.1:0-4504 GCA_963977835.1 uncultured Derxia sp. | reverse complement strand
GATCCGGTCCAGTACTCCTGCCAGCAGAACTTCGCCATCCTGACCACCGACGGTTACTGGAACGCTGGCGCAGCCAGCTTCGGCAATGAAGACAACACCGCAGGAGCCACGATCACCGGTGAAGGCGGCGCGAGCTACACCTACGTTCCCGCCAAGCCTTACGCCGACGCTTGGTCGACGACGCTCGCCGACGTGGCCATGCATTACTGGAAAACCGACCTGCGCCCGCAGCTGAAGAACGATGTGCCGGTTTCGAGCAAGGATCCGGCGTTCTGGCAGCACATGGTGACCTTCGGCATTTCCATCGGCATGACCGGCTCGCTCGATCCGACGAGCGATCTGCCGGCGCTGACCTCGGGCGCCAAATCGTGGCCCAATCCCATGGACCGCGAAGATCTGCATCGCATCGACGACCTCTGGCATGCCACCGTGAACAGCCGCGGCAGCTTCGTCGCGGCGCGCAATCCAGTCCAGTTCTCCACTGCGCTACGCGCAGCCTTGCTCGACATCAGCGCGCGTACCGCCAATGTCTCGAACGTCTCGTCGAGTTCAGCTTCCTTGACGACCAGCACCTATCTCTACCAGGCGAGTTTCCGCACCGGTTCCGCGAGCGGCTCGTGGTCGGGCGATGTCGCGGCCTACAAGCTCGATGCCACCGGCAATCTGGCCACTGCGCACGGCAGCGCGGTTCCGACTTGGAGGGCTGCCGAGAATGTGCCCTTGCCCGCCGCGCGCAAGATTTACTTCCTGCGCGGTGGCGATACCGTCGAATTCAACGTCGCCAACCTGAGCAGCGCGCAAAAAACGCTGCTGGGCGGAGACGATGTCGTCAACTACCTGCGCGGCGATCAGAGCAAGGAGCAAGCGAATGGCGGCACATTGCGCAACCGTTATGCGGTGAGCAACAAGGCGCCTTTGGGCGATGTCGTCGATTCGTCCCCGGTCTTCGACGCGAGCACCAATACCGTCTATTTCGGCGCCAACGACGGCATGCTGCACGCGGTCGACGCGGCCTCGGGCGTGGAGCGGTTTGCGATCGTTCCGACGCCCTTGTTCTCCACGTTGCGTGATCTCTCCGACCCTTTGTATCCGCATCATTTCTACGTGGATGGCGAGATCGCGATCGCCAACAAATCGCTGCTCGGCAAATCGATTCTCGTCGCGGCCCTGGGCCGTGGCGGCAAGGCGGTCTTCGCGGTGGACGTGACCGACATCGCCAACCCCAAGGTTCTTTGGGAATACACCGATGCCGAATTGGGCCTCGTGCTCGGGCGCCCCATCGTCGCGAGGACCAACGAGGCCGGTACCTGGGCGGCGATCTTCGGCAATGGCGTCAACAGCAGCAGCGAACGTTCGCAGTTGTATGCACTCAATCTGGAAACCGGCGCGCTGCTCAGCCGCATCGACACCCATGCCGGCGGATCGAACGGCATGTTCGGAACCCGCGGCTGGGACGACGACGGCAACGGCACGCTCGACTATGTGTATGCGGGCGATCGGCGCGGCAATCTCTGGAAGTTCGACCTGACGGCCGCGTCTGCGACGCAATGGAAAACGGCGCTCGGATCGATCGCCGCACCGGCGCCGATGTTCGTCGCGAAAGACGCTTCGGACAATCCGCAACCGATCACCGGTGGATTGACCATCGCCTTGAATCCGCGCCATGACAGTCCGTCTTACGGATCACGCTGGGTGTTCTTCGGCACCGGTCAGTTCCTGACCGAGGCCGACTCGAGCGACAAATCGGTGCAATCCTGGTACGGCGTGATCGACTCCGCCGCAGCGGTCTCCGGTGCGCGCAGCACGGTGCTGCGCCAACGCACGATTGCCACCGAAGATCTGCTGGCGGCGCCCAAGAAGCGCAAGTTCTCCAAGGCCCAGCCCAACGACATGGCCGGGAAACTCGGCTGGTACGTCGATCTGACCGGCGCGTCGAACACCGCCTATGGCGAACGTGCGATCGCAACGCCGCAACTCTTGAGCCCGAAGGTTCTGAATCTGAGCACTTACATTCCCGATGCTGACGTCTGTCAGCCCGGTGGAACGGGCTGGGTCAATGTCATCGATCCCTTCACCGGCGGGGCCTTGTCCAGCGATTTCTTCGGGAACGACGCATCGTCGATCGACACCGGCATCGGCGGCCCGGGCAAGTCATTGCTCATTGGCAGCGGCCGCCTGATCACGGGCGGCGGCGATCAGAAAGGCGACGGCCGCTGTTCGGGCGGCGCGGCCGATTGCTGCAAGACCGTCAATGGCATCTCGTCCTGCCCGGTGAATCTCGATCCCGCCACCGGGCGGATCTCATGGCGCGAGATGGTCGACACACGATGACGTGTCGGGTACGCCTGAAGCACCTTGCGAGCGTCAAAAAAAAGGCCGGGAAAGCCGGCCGTTGTCTCGCGAGCGCAACGCGTTCAGTTCACGCGCACAAGCTTGCTGCGCAATTGCGCCGGCACGTCCTCGAGCAGCACCACCGAAATGCTGCCGTCGCGCGCGGCGTTGTTGTGCGCGGTCGGTTTGCCTTCGAGCGTGGAACTCACCGCGTCGGGCGACAAGGTGTACATGTTGCCATTGAGCGGATCGACCACGAACCAACCGATCAGACCGCCGAACAGCAGATTGCCGCCGATATACCAACCATTGGCGCTGCTGGTGATGGGAATGGTCTGGTCCTTGTAGCCGTCCTTGCGGATGGTGACCGTATAAGACTTGCCGCCCCAGTAATGCCCGGTGCTCTTGTTGAGTGACACGCTGGTCGGGGTCTTGCCGGCAAACACTTGCACGCCAGCCTCGTCGACGACCAGAACCTCGGCTTCGCTGGGCGTGCTCGCGATCGGCACGACCTGAATCGGGGAACCCACGATGGAGGCGCAGCCGGACAATCCCACGGCCGCGCCAACGATCATCCATGACAACAGTTGCTTCATACATCCGCCTTTCTGCATTCGCATGCAGTTGTTGTAGGTCGGAGCCCTGCGATCAACGCGACGAACTCCGAGCGCACGGAATACCCATGCGCCGGATACGAGATTTACTGTTACAACTGTAAGCGCCCATCCCCATAATTTGGGACTTGCGCAGTCAAGCGGGTTTCGTTCTCGGCACCCGCCCCATCAAATAGAACTCGTCATTGGGCCGCATGCTCAGCATGTTGGCCAAGCGGTTGCTCATGCCGAAAAACGCCGAGATCGCGCCGATGTCCCAGATGTCTTCGTCGTCGAAGCCATGGCTGCGCAACGCGGCGAAATCGGCCTCGCCGATCTCGGCCGAGTTCAGTGCGACCTTGAGGGCGTAATCGAGCATCGCGCGGCGTTTGGGGCTGAGGTCGGCCTTGCGATGGTTGATCGCGACCTGATCTGCGATCAAAGGATTCTTGTCGTAGATGCGCAGGATCGCACCGTGCGCGACCACGCAATACTGGCATTGGTTGGCGCCGCTGGTCGCCACCACGATCATTTCGCGCTCGGCCTTCGACAAGGCCGGGCTTTCTTTGAGCATCAGCGCGTCGTGATAGGCGAAGAACGCGCGCCATTCGGCCGGCCGGTGCGCCAACGCCAAAAACACATTGGGCACGAAGCCGGCCTTCTCCTGCACTTCGAGAATGCGTGCACGCAAGTCCTCCGGCAGGTCGGCGAGCACGGGCACTGGCCAGCGCGAAATGGGCGGCGCCGAAGCCGCGGCGGGCATGGTCATGCGTTGTCTCCTTGTAATGTGTATTGGATGCGATGCAGCTTGGCGTACACGCCGTCGCGCGCAATGAGTTCGGCGTGCGTGCCTTGCTCGATGATGCCGCCTTGCTGCAGCACGACCACGCGATCGCAATGCTCGATGGTGGAAAGACGGTGCGCGATGACGATGGTCGTGCGGCCTTTCATCAATTCTTCGAGCGCGGCCTGGACATGGCGCTCGCTTTCGCTGTCGAGCGCGGAAGTCGCTTCGTCGAGAATGAGGATGGGCGCGTTCTTGAGCACCGCGCGCGCGATCGCCATGCGTTGACGTTGACCGCCCGACAAGCGTGCGCCGTTCTCGCCGATCGGCGTGTCGAGTCCTTGCGGTTGCGCCCGCACGAAATCTTCGAGGTGGGCCGCACGCACGGCGGCTTCGATTTCGCCGCGCGATGCCGAGCGCTGCGCGCCGTAGGCGATGTTGGCCGCGATGGTGTCGTTGAACAGCACGACGTTCTGGCTCACGAGCGCGATCTGCGCGCGCAGGCTGGCCAACCGCAGCGCCTCGATCGGATGTCCGTCGATCGTGATGTGCCCGCTGCTCGGCGTGTAAAACCGCGGCACCAGATGCGCGAGCGTCGTCTTGCCGCCGCCCGACGGCCCGACCAAGGCCACCGACTCACCGGCGCGCACCGCAAGGCTCACTGCATGCAAGGCATCGCGCTCGGCGTTTTCGTAGCGCAGGCTCACCTGGTCGAACACGATGTCGCCGCGCACACGCTCGACTTCGACCGTTCCGGTGTCGGCTTCTTCTTCAGCGTCGATCAACTCGAATACGC
>CAXBRX010000299.1:0-4515 GCA_963977835.1 uncultured Derxia sp. | reverse complement strand
CTGCCGCGCGTGCTGTTCGACCGCATGCTCGCCGCCAAGAATTTCCAGGCCGGCATGCAGACCGTGCGCCAGATCGAGTTCGCCTTGTTCGACATGCGTCTGCACAGCGATTTCGACGCCGATGGCAAACAATCGGTGCAGCAATTGCTCGACGAAGTCCGCGCCCGCGTCGCAGTCGTCGTCCCGCCGGCCTACCACCGCTTCCAAAACAGCTTCACCCATATTTTTGCGGGCGGTTACGGCGCCGGGTATTACAGCTACAAATGGGCCGAGGTCTTGTCCGCCGATGCCTACGGACGCTTCGAGGAAGACGGCGTGCTCAACGCCTCAACCGGCCAGCGCTTTCTCGATGAGATCCTGGCCGTGGGCGGCAGCCGTCCGGCGCTCGAATCGTTTGTGGCATTCCGGGGACGCAAGCCCACCATCGATGCCCTCATGCGGCACAATGGCATGGCCGATCCGCAGCCAGCGGCGGTGCCTGCCTGATTTGCATGCCGGGAGTCGCCATGAAACGTAGTGCCCTCTTCGTCATCCTCGCGCTCAGCGCGGGGACCGCATTTGCGCAATACAAGTACACCACGCCCGATGGGCGCACGGTCTATTCAGACCAGCCGCCGCCCGCCGACGCGCGCAATGTGCAACAGCACGATTACGCCGCCAGCGCCAACACCTTCGACACCTCGCGCATGCCCTACGAATTGCGCCGTGCGGTCGAGAATTTCCCGGTGACGCTGTACACCTCGCCCGAATGCGCGCCCTGCGACGAAGGTCGGCGTTTCCTCAACGCACGCGGCGTGCCGTTCAGCGAAAAGACCGTCACGACCAACGACGATGTCGCCTTCATGAAATCGCATCAACTGGGCAACAGCGTGCCGGTCGCCACCATCGGCACGGCCAAGCAGACGAATTTCAGTGCCGCCGCCTGGGGCAGCGCACTCGACATCGCCGGCTACCCGAAATCGCCCGCGCCCAAAGGCTCGTATACCAACCCCGCGCCGACGCCCGCATCGCCCGTCAAGCAGCAGGATTCGTCGACCGACAAGCGCTTCACGCCGCAAACCAAATCGCCGCCGCCCAACAACGCGCAACCGGCCTCTGATCCGAACAACCCGGCGGGAATCCGGTTCTAAGCGCCAGCACAGTGAAAAGACCATGGCTTCCGTTCTTCAGGACGGAAGCCATTTTTCATGGCTGTCCCTCGGGCACATAGACGATGGAGCCGTCCTTCATCCGATACGCCACGCCCGCCTTCTCGCCGTCGCCGCTGCCGATCGCGCCGCTCGCCTTGTAATGCTCGATCTTCTCGCCCTGCTTCACGGCGATTTCCATCCCCGGCTTGCCCGCATCGATGATGACGGTGACATCGCGCTTGGAAAACGGATTCATGAGCGGATTCTGCGCAACGGTGATCAACAAGGCCGCGATGACGACCAGGAAGATGTCGATCAGATTCACGACCGAGAGAATCGGATCGTCCGATTCGGGTTCATGCAAGAGCTTGAGCGCCATCACGCACGCTCCTGCGCCGGTTGGCGCGTGATCGCGAGCACTTCCTCGGCGAGCCAGCGCCGCTTCACATTGGCGACCCAGAAGGTGATCGCCGCGGCGATCAGCGCGAGGATGACCGCCGAAAACGCGATCGTCAGATTGGCTGAGACCTGGGCCAGATTGCCGTCCGACAGCCCTTTGAGCGCGGGCCCCATCGGGATCATGGTGGCCACAAGGCCGAGCAAAGGCGTCACGCGGCTCGCGATGCGCGGCCCTTCCATGAGCTTGTGCGCGGCCAGATCGAGTTCGTCTTCGGTCAGGCCCTGCGGCGCGGCGCGATGCAAGGCGGCCAAGGGCCGGCCCAGACCACGGCGTCGGCGCCAGGCTTGCATGGCGAACTCGCCGAGAACCCAGAAGGCGTAAAGAAACAGCGCCGCGATCAACAGCAGCGTCGGCAACAGAAAAATCTGCGCCACCGTGTACATCGATTGTTCAAGAAAATTCGTCAGCATCATTCAGGTTCCCTGGGTGGATCATCGAAACATGGCGGCGCCGTCGGCGCGGCGCGCTTGCCAGGCGCCGGCCGCGGTCATGCCCAACAACAACAGCACGACCGCGAGCGTGGTCGGCAGGGTGGACCAAGGCGCGGGTGGCAGAACACGCTCGAGCCGCATCCCGCTGATCGGCGGCGCGGGTGGCGCGGCTTGCGGTGGTGAAGCCTGCGGCGGCGCAGCTTGCGATGCAGGCTTCGAAGCACGCGTGGCCTGCGCGCTCGGCCCAGGCTCGGCCACACCGAAGCCGGCCGCGACGAACTGGCGGAACGCCGCGTTCTCGCTGTGCACCGCATAGCGCTGCGCAAGTTCGCGGTAGCGCGCCTTCAATTCGGCGACGCTGCGCGGATCGGCCTTCCATTGCCCGAGGCGCGCGGCTTCGAGCATGCGTTCCATGCTTTGCGCGAGCGCATGCGGGTTGTTGGCCTCGAACCAGCGCTTGAGACCGAGCTGGTATTTGTCGCGCACATAGACGTCCATGAATTCCTGCCATTGATCGTCGCGCACAACTTCGCGCGCCACGCTTTGCCAACCGGCGAAATTGTTGACGCCGTCGAGCACTTGCAAAGTACCGGCATAGCCTTCGGCCATCAGCCCCTGGATGTAGCCCGGATGGAAGTTGCGCGTGGCCAATTCCTTGGCCAGGAATTGCGCGGCGTCTTCGACACGGCCGGCGCCGCTGCCGCGCAGATTGCTGATGTAGAGCGCGGGGGCCTTGCCGTCGAGTTGGCGCACCGCAAGACTGATGCCGCCCAGGTACTGGAACGGATCGTCGGTGGTCAGCATGCCGTACAGATTGCTCGACCGCGACAGCACCGCAGCCTCGGTGCCGCGCAAATGCTCGGCGTACAAGTTCAAGGTTGCAGCGCCGACACCGGCGCGCCCCCAAGTCGATTCATCGGGTCCGTAGGCGTATTGCATACGCGCCAGATACAGCTCGGCGAGTTTGCGATCGCCCTCGGCCTGGGTCTTCCAGGTATCGGTCGCGAGCGCCGCGTCGTCGAGGCCAGTGCCGTAACGGCCCGATGCGCTCGAAAAAATACGCGTTGCGCCGGCCGCGCGCGCCTGTTCCTCGGGCACGCCGCGCGCGATCAATTGCTGCGTGATGCGTCGCGCATTCGCCGCGACCGGGTTGTCGGGTTCATCGTCGGCTTGCGATGCAAGCAACGCAGCCTGCGACAACTGGCGCATCACGTTCGGGAAATGATCGCGATACAAGCCGGTCGCCGAAAGCACCACATCCACGCGCGGGCGGCCGAGTTGCTCGCGCGGAATCAATTGCACGCCGGTCACGCGGCCACCGGCATCCCATTGCGGCTCGACGCCCATGGCCCAGAGCGCCTGGGCTTCGAGCAAGCCGTAATGCCGCATGGTCTCGACCGACCAGAGCGTGAAGGTGAGCTTCTTGGGCGCATGGCCGGTCTTGGCGCGGTGCGCGGCCAGCAATTCGTCCATCGCATGCTTGCCGGCTTCCCAGGCAGCCTTGGTCGGCACCCGGCTCGGATCGAAGCCGTACAGATTGCGACCGGTCGGCAAGGCGTCCGGGTTCTTCATCGGATCGCCGCCATAACTGGTCGGAATGTAATGCCCGGCCAGACCGGCGAGCAAGGCGCGCAACTCATTGTCTGCCCCGAGGTCGGCGTACCAGCGCTTGGCTTGGGCAAGCTTTTCCTGCCGCGCGGCATCGAGATTCGCGATCGCGGTGCCGTCGTGCAGATAGGCGGCCAGCAGCCGGTACGGCTTGGTCTCGGGCAGCTTGGCGTAATCGGTCGCCATCCATTCGTCGTAACGATCGTTCGGATCGTCGGCATCGGCCAGGCCCGACCAGAAGTCCTTACCCAGCATCATCATCACGGTCGCCACGCGCCAGCGTTCGTCCGCCCCCTGCCCGAAAGTGTGCAGACCCATGGGCTGGGCGGTCTGCGCGAGTTCGTGCAGATGGTCATGGACCGCCGAGACGAAGCCCTCGAAATCACTCGCGATGCGTTCCTGGCTCCAACCGAGGTCCAGATCGATGTGCTCGGTGCGCACGCCGTCGAGAAATTCGCGCCGCAATTGATCCTTGACCCCGCCCGGCTCCTGCGCGATCCATTGATGCAGCAGATCGTGAAGGTGGGTAAGGCGGTCATGCAGGCCGGCCGGCACCAAGGGCGGCGTCTGATGACTGATGATGACCGCGCGCCCGCGCCGCTTGGCCTGCAAGGCTTCGCCGATGTTGTCGACGATGTACGGATAAAACACCGGCACATCGCCGACCGCGAGCATGGGCCAGTCGTAGACCGACAGCCCGCGCTCCTTGCCGGGCAGCCATTCCTGGGTGCCGTGGGTGCCGAAATGCACGAGGGCATCGGCGCCGAATTGCTCGCGCGCCCACAGGTAGACCGCCATGTAGTAATGCGTGGGCACCGCGCTCGTGGAATAGATCGGAAGAGCGTCGTGTAGGGAAAGAGTGTAGATCTCGGTGGTCGCCGTATCA
>CAXBRX010000298.1:0-4519 GCA_963977835.1 uncultured Derxia sp. | reverse complement strand
TAGTAGGGTGGAGATATGGCTGACCAGAGCGAGATTTCCTATCCGCCGCCGAGCGGAAAGCCGCTGGGCATCACGCCATGGTTTCGCACCGCAGCTTTCTTTTTGCGCCCACTGATGTTTGCCCTTGCCAAGCGCGATTGGCGCGGTGTTGAAAATATTCCAACAAGTGGAGCAATCATCTGCGTCTCTAACCACATTTCTTATCTAGATCCGTTGGTCTTTGCACACTTTCTCCATGACAATGGCAGAGCCCCACGCTTCCTTGGTAAGGCAGAACTTTTTCGCATTCCCTTTGTTGGAACGGTCTTACGTGGCGCAGGACAGGTACCTGTTGAACGGGAGAGCGCAAATGCTCGCCAAGCTTTTGAACATGCCATTGCTTTTTTGAAAGCAGGACATTTGCTCGGGGTCTATCCCGAGGGCACGCTCACTCGTGATCGAGATCTCTGGCCGATGAAAGCTAAGACCGGGGTCGCTCGCCTTGCAATCATGACCAAAACTCAAGTGGTTCCCTGTGCGCAATGGGGTGCACAGGCGGTACTGCCGACATATGGGCGAAAAATTTCGCTATTTCCCAGAAAAACTTTCCATGTCTGGGCGGGTAAACCGCTAGATTTTTCAAAGTGGTACGGCAGGGAAGATGACCCGGTCGCAATTGGAGAGGCAACTGAATTCGTCATGAATGCACTTACCTCTCTCTTAGAAGAGATACGCGGCGAGCAGGCGCCTGCAGAGCGTTTTGATCCAGCAAAGAGCGATCATCCTAAAATTGGTAATTACAAAAAGCGGAAGAAGAATTAATGTCCTTAACAATTGCAATTATGGGATCAGGTTCTTGGGGAACTGCTTTTGCACAAATCGTTGCCGACAATTTGCATAATCATGTGGTGCGCATTTGGGGAAGAAATAGCGATGTGGTCTCCGAGATCAACAGCTTTCATTCCAACTCTAAATTCCACCCAGGAGCGGTAATCCCGGAGAAGATTTTTGCTACGACCGATGCCCGCATCGCGCTCGCGACCCGCTTGCTCACGCCCGATCAATTGCCGAATTCGTATCATGAAGAAGCGGTGCTCGCGCGCGAACTCGCCGCCGCCGCGATCGACGGCAAGCACCTGACCTTGCGCGCCGACCGCGTGCCCGAGGCGATCGATTTCGTGGCCGATGCGCGCTATGTCATCGGCACCGTGGCGGTGCCGGCGGGGCAGCCGGTGTTCGCCTGGCAATCCGACGACATCACCATCGAGGCCGCCACTGAAGCCTGGACTGCGCAAGGCGGTGCCGTGTTCGGCGCGATGCTGGCCGGCACCCATTGCGAGGTGCTGATGCCGGGCGCGTTCTATTCGACCTTGCGCCGCATCGACCGCACCGCGCGCGTGTTCTATCTGCGTGCCGGGGTGGCGTTTCTGGAAACCACGCTCGGCCGGCCCGCGGCGCAACTCGGGGCGGCGTTCGCGCCGTTCTACGAGAACGAACTCGTCGAATACCGCATTGGCCTCACGGTCGGGCGCGAAGACGAGGTCTATCACGGCGTCACCTGGCCGATCTTGTCGGAAGACGATGCCGAGACCGCGCCCGAGCAGATCCGCGAAGTGCTGACCCAGGCCGGCATCAGCCAGATCTTCGAGCATGAGCATCGCTTTCCGCTCGAATTCTGCGACGACTGCGGCGCGCCCTTGTTTCCGAACGCGCAAGGCGACGTGGTCCACGCCGAATTGCCCGAAGACGCCGAACCGCCGCACATGCATCTGCATTGAAGCGCAGGCGCGGCGCTCAGCCGCGCCGCATGCGCCAAAGCAGTCCCGCGAGCGTCAGCGCCGCAAACGCCGCGCCGGTATAGAAAGTGGCGGCGGCGCCCTGGTGCTCCCAAAGCCATCCGGCCAGCACGCTGGCCAGCAGCATCGCGACGCCGCTCATCAGATTGAACATGCCGAAGGCCGTGCCGCGCAGATCGGCAGGCGCGGTGTCGGCCACCATGCGCGCGAGCAAGCCTTGCGTCATGCCCAGATGCAGGCCCCAGAGCAGCACGCCCGCGATCGCAGCCGCCCAATGCGCGCTCGCGCCCAGGCAGAGATCGGCGGCGATCAAGAGCAGCACGCCGCCCGCGAGCAAACGCCCATGGCTGACACGATCGGACCAGCGGCCGAACGGATAGGCGCTGAGCGAATAAACCAGGTTCATCGCCACCATCACCAAGGGCACGAGGGCGACCGCGATGCCGCCTTGCTGGGCCCGCAGCACCAGAAACGCTTCGCTGAAACGCGCTAGCGCCAGCACTGCGCCAATGGCCACCACCTGCCAGTAGGCTGCGCCTAGTTGCACCAGACGCCGCCGATCGATCGGCTGGCCTTTCTTTGCGCCACCGGCCGTGTCGGGTTCTTGTATGCCGACCATCAGCAAGGCCACTGCGGCGAGGCCCGGCAACACCGCGACCCAGAACACTGCGCGGAAGTTGTCGTTCCAGGCCAGCATGAGGACGACGGCCAGCAACGGCCCCATGAAGGCGCCCACGGTGTCGAGCGATTGCCGTAGCCCGAAGGCCGCGCCGCGGATGGCGGGCGGCGTGAGTTCGGCGATCAGCGCATCGCGCGGCGCACCGCGGATGCCTTTGCCGATGCGGTCGATGAAACGCGCACCGAGCACCAGCCCCGACGACGACGCCAGCGCGAACAGCGGTTTGCTCAAAGCGCCCATCGCATAGCCGAGCACGGCAAGGCCTTTGCGCTTGCCGACGTAATCGCTGAGCGCGCCCGAAAACACCTTGACGATGAGCGCCGTCGATTCGGCCACGCCTTCGACGATCCCGACGGTGACCATGCTCGCGCCCAGGCTGCCGACCATGAACATCGGCAACAGGCTGTGGATCATTTCGGACGAGACATCCATGAGCAGGCTGACCAGACCGAGGATCCAGATCGCGGTCGGCAGGCGCGGCGGGCGTTCGTCGGTGGCGGTGCTCATGGGCGTGATCGTATCCGGATTGCGCTGGATCACCTGGACTGGGCCGTTCGGCTCATGCCAAACCGCGGGGGGTGACCCAGTTGACGCAATGTTGGCCTCGCAACATGCGCGCCATTACCGCGTTCGTTGCATTTTGAATCCGATTGCTCACGCCATGCATGGACGCGCTGCTCAACCACTACCGCAGAAGGTCCTCCATGCTTACTCGATTCGCAAAATTGCCCGCAGCCCTTCTGGCAGCGGGTGGCTTGTTGTCCGGTGCAAGCGCACAAGCCGCCGTGTCCATCGACAGCGGCAGCTACACCTATTCCCAGAACTTCGACAGCCTCGCGGCGAGCGGCACCGCCAACGCCTGGACCAATGACAGCACGCTGGCCGGCTGGTTCTTGTACAACAAGGATCTTGCCGCGATCACGTCCTATCGCGCCGACACCGGTACGAGCACGACCGGCAGCTTCTACAGCTACGGCCTGACCAGCGCCGATCGCGCCCTCGGCGGTCTGGCCTCGGGCAGCACCTATTTCGGCAACCCCGCGCCCGCGAGCGGCGCGTTGGCGGGCTGGATCGCGGTGGCATTCCAGAACAACACCGGCGCCGCGCTCGACAGCTTCACCGTCAATTTCGACGGCGAGCAATGGCGCAACGGCGGCAACACCAACGCCAGCTACCAGGCGCAATCCATGGTGCTGCAGTACGGCTTCGGCGCGAGCTTCGCGTCGGTCGCCAACTGGACGGCCGCCGGCAGCAACTTCAATTGGTCGGCCCCGGTGACGACGGTCGGCAGCGCCGCGGCAGTCAACGGCAATACCGCCGGCCTGGTCAGCCATGTGGGCGGCACGGTGGCCACCAACTGGCAGGCGGGCGACACCTTGTGGGTGCGCTGGGTCGAGAACAACGACGCCGGCAACGACCATGGCCTCGCGATCGACAACTTCGCCTTGTCCGTCACCGCAGTGCCCGAGCCGCAAAGCGTGATGTTGATGTTTGCCGGCCTGTTCATGTTGGGCGCGGTGGTCCGCCGCCGTACCAAATAAGCCGATACGCCTGTGCTCGACGCCCGAAAGAAGCTTGTCATGGATATGCCCATCGATCGTTCGCCCCAACGGGGTTTTGCGCGCCTGCGCGCCGTGGTTCAGACGGCTGCGCTTGCCGTTTTGTTGTGTTGGTCGGCCTTGGCGACCGCCACCGCTGCCGTGCTCGCCGGCTGGGATGTGCACGGACTGGCCGGCGGCAGCGGCAGCTACGCCGCGGCGTCGAACGTGCTGCAGACCGGCAACGGCCGGCCGATCGCTGTGCCGACCAGGAAGCGCATGCGCAAGCTGCCGGACGTCCCGACATTTCTCGAGCAGGGCGTGGGCGACGTCGCTTTCCAGGTGCAGGGCTTCATCTGCCTGGTCGGCCCGGCGGCCATGCCGAAGGACATCGTCGTCAAGCTGTCCGACATGATGGTCGAGGCCGGCAAGAGCGAGCGCATCCAGAAGATCCTCGACACCTTCGGCATCGACACCGCCGCGCAGGACCACGTGTTCTTCGAGCGCTTCATGGCCGAACAGGGACC
>CAXBRX010000297.1:0-4530 GCA_963977835.1 uncultured Derxia sp. | reverse complement strand
TTGCGCGGGCGTAAGCCGGGCAAACAACGTCGGGCGCACGCGCTTGTCCATCTTCATCGCGAGTTCGAGGTTTTCGAACACCGTGTGCTGCTCGAACACCGTGGGCTTCTGAAATTTGCGGCCAATGCCCAAATGCGCGATCTCGGTCTCGGGCAATTTGGTGAGGTCGAAAGTCTGGCCGAAGTAGGCCGTGCCTTCGTCGGGCCGGGTCTTGCCGGTGATCACATCCATCATCGTCGTCTTGCCCGCGCCGTTGGGGCCGATGATGCAACGCAATTCGCCTTTGAGGATGGTGAGGCTCAGTTGGTTGAGCGCCTTGAAGCCGTCGAAACTGACCGTGATGTCGTCGAGGTAAAGAATCGGGCCATGCGAGGTATCGACCTTATCGGGCTCGACGATGTGCCCGTAGCCGGCGGTGCCGCTGACATTGGCTTCCATGGCTGTAGGATCGCTCATGCGGCCTCCTTCGCAGCCGGCGTCTCGTCGGTCGCGGCCACGGTCGGCGCGCTGGCGCCGCGCCGTGCGCGCCAACGCTCGCCGAGGCTCATCGCCAAACCGACGATGCCTTTTGGCATGAAGAGCGTCACGAGCACGAACAACAGCCCGAGGAAGTACAACCAGAATTGCGGAAACGCGACCGTGAACCAGCTCTTGGCGCCATTGACCACGAACGCGCCGAGGATGGGGCCGAACAAACTGCCGCGCCCGCCGACCGCGGCCCAGATCGCGATCTCGATCGAATTGGCCGCCGACATTTCGCTCGGATTGATGATGCCGACCTGCGGCACATACAAAGCGCCGGCAATGCCCGACAGCACGGCGGCCAGCGTCCAGACGAAGAGCTTGAACCACAGCGTGCGATAGCCGAGGAACATCAGGCGCGATTCGGAATCGCGGATCGCCGTCAGCACCCGGCCGAGTTTGGAGGTGACGATCCAGCGGCACAGCACGAGCGCGCCGAGCAGATACAGGCCCGAAAGCACATAGATCGCGGTGCGCGTGCCGGGCGCGGTGATCGGCACATCGAGCACACGCTTGAAATCGGTGAAGCCGTTGTTGCCGCCGAAGCCCATGTCGTTGCGGAAAAACGCGAGCATCGCGGCGAACGTGAGCGCCTGGGTGATGATCGAGAAATACACGCCCTTGATGCGCGAACGGAAAGCGAAAAAGCCGAACACGAAAGCGATGACGCCCGGCACCAGCACGACGAGCAAGGCGGCCCACCAGAAATGATCGGTGCCGCCCCAGTACCAGGGATAGGCCTTCCAATCGAGGAAGACCATGAAGTCGGGCAGATCGCTTTGATAAACGCCGTCATGCCCGATCTGGCGCATGAGATACATGCCGAAGGCATAGCCGCCGAGCGCGAAGAACAGCCCTTGCCCGAGTGACAAGATGCCGGTGTAGCCCCAGATGAGGTCCATCGCGAGCGCGACGACCGCATAGCACATGAACTTGCCGATCAAGGTGACCCAGAACGCCGAGACATGCAAAGGCGAGCTGGGCGGCACCCACAGATGCAGCACCGGCACGACCACCAGCAACAGCGCCGCCACGGCGAGCATGCCGGCCCAGACCCGCGGCGCGAACAAGCGCGTGCTCATCATGCTTCGGCACTCCGGCCCTTGAGCGCGAACAGGCCTTGCGGGCGCTTCTGGATGAACAAAATGATGAAGATCAGCACCATGATCTTGGCCAGCACCGCGCCCGACATCGGTTCGAGGAATTTGGCGATCGAGCCGAGGCCGAGCGCCGCAATGACGGTGCCGGCCAATTGCCCGACACCGCCGAGCACGACCACCATGAAGGAATCGACGATGTAGCTTTGCCCGAGGTCGGGCCCGACATTGCCGATTTGAGAAAGCGCGACGCCGCCCAAACCCGCGACGCCCGAGCCCAGGCCGAAGGTGAGCATGTCCACGCGGTGCGTGGGCACGCCGCAGCAACTCGCCATCGCACGGTTTTGCGTCACGCCGCGCACGAACAAGCCCATGCGGGTGCGCGTGAGCAACAGCCAGACCGCGAGCAACACCGCGAACGCGAAGCCGATGATGACCACGCGGTTGTAGGGAATCACAAGGCCGCCCGCGAGCGCGAACCCGCCCGATAACCAGGCCGGGTTTTCGACCTCGACATTCTGCGCACCGAAAATCGTGCGGCAGGCTTGGATCAGCAACAGGCTCACGCCCCAGGTGGTCAACAAGGTTTCGAGCGGGCGGCCATACAGCCAGCGCAGCACCGTGCGTTCGAGCGCCATGCCCACGCAGGCCGTCACCACAAACGCCACCGGCAGTGCCGCGACCACATACCAGTCGAAGGCGCCCGGCAGATAGGCGCGAAAGAAGCTTTGCACAAGGTAGGTGCTGTAGGCGCCGAGCATCAGGAACTCGCCATGCGCCATGTTGATGATGCCCATGAGGCCGTAGGTGATCGCAAGCCCGAGCGCCGCGAGCAGCAGGATGCTGCCCAGGCTGATGCCCGAGAACAGGCTGCTCATGAATTCATATTTGCGCAGGCGCGCGTTGATGTCGTTGAGCGAAGCCTGCGCAGCTTCACGCACCCGTGCATCGGTCTCGGCGAAGCTGCCGTCTCCGTTGGCGGTGACGAGCGTCGCGAGCAATTGCCGCACTTGCGCATCGTCGCTTTGCGCAAGCGTCTGGGCGGCTTTGATGCGACGCTCGGGGTCAGCACTCTTGAGCGACAAGGACGCTCCCGCGAGCGCGAGCACGCCATGCACTTCGGCGTCTTTTTCCTTGGCGAGCGCGCGTTCGATGATGGGCAGCACGCCTTCGTTGTCGGCGCCTTGCAGTTCCTTCGCGGCGGCCAGGCGCGTCTCCCGGTCGGGCGCATCGAGTTTGAGCGCCGCGAGCCCGACATCGATCTCGCCACGCACCAGGTTGTTGAGCACGACACCTTCTGCATTGGCGGGCGCCTCGCCGAGCGCGGCGCCGGTCGCGGCATCGCTCATCTTGCCGTCGTCGATGATGACGACATGCTTGCCTGCCTCGACGGCAAACACCGCCTCGCGCTGCAGCGCTTCGAGGACAACGCGTGCCTGCGCATCGCCACTCGCGACGAGTTTGCGCACCGCGTCCACCTTGGCGTCGGTATCGTCGGCGGCCAGGGGCGCCAACAAGGTCGGATCAACCGCAGCACGCGCGGGTTCGATGGCGAACACGCACATGGCCACGACCCAGGTCACGACCACCGCCTTGACGACGAGTCGTGCGATCTCACGTAGATATTCGCCTAGCACTGCGGGCTCGCGATGTCCGAAAATGGCTTCTGTATCGATCTGCGCATGACCATGCGTTGTGCGCACGGCAATGCGGCTTGGTCCGATCCGCTGCATGAGCGGTCGTTTCTGCCCCAGCATCTTGCTTCCCTTCTTCAATGCCCTGCCGGCGGGTGGGCCGGCTTGCGTGACCGCCCGCGGCGCGGGCGATCATCGGGGCGCGCACGTCGGTCACGCGCGCGCCCGCAGGTGCTGCTCGATCACACGGGGGTGTCGGGCTTCTTGTCGTTGCCGGGGATGTACGGGCTCCACGGCGCGGCGCGCACCGGACCCTTGGTCTTCCAGACGACATTGAACTGACCATCGGCACGGATTTCGCCGATGAAGACCGGCTTGTGCAGGTGATGGTTCTTTTCGTCGAACTTGACCTTGAAGCCGCAAGGCGCGTCGATGCTTTGACCGCCGACGGCCGGGATGACCTTGGCCGGTTCGACCGACTTCGCCTTCTCGGCCGCTTGCTTCCAGAGGTTGATGCCGATCCAGGTGGCTTCCATCGGATCGTTGGTCACGACCTTGTCGGCATTGGGCAGGTTCTTGGCCTTCGCGTAATCCTTGTAGGACTTGATGAAGGCTTCGTTGACCGGGTTCTTCAGCGATTCGAAATAATTCCAGGCCGCGAGGTGGCCCACGAGCGGCTTGGTGTCGACGCCGCGCAATTCTTCTTCGCCGACCGAGAACGCGACCACCGGCACATCCTTGGCCTTGAGGCCGGCGTTGCCGAGTTCTTTGTAGAACGGCACGTTGGAATCGCCGTTGATGGTCGAGATCACGCAAGTCTTGCCGCCGCCCGAGAACTTCTTGATGTTGGCGACGATGGTTTGATAGTCGCTATGGCCGAACGGGGTGTAGATCTCTTCGATGTCCTTCTCGGCGACGCCCTTGCTCTTCAAGAAGGCGCGCAAAATCTTGTTGGTCGTGCGCGGGTACACATAGTCGGTCCCGAGCAGGAAGAAGCGCTTGGCACCGCCGCCTTCCTTGCTCATCAGGTATTCGGTCGCGGGAATGGCTTGCTGATTGGGCGCCGCGCCCGTGTAGAACACGTTCTTTTCGAGTTCTTCGCCTTCGTATTGCACCGGGTAGAACAGCAGGTGGTTCAGTTCCTTGAACACCGGCAGCACCGACTTGCGCGACACCGAGGTCCAGCAACCGAACACGACCGAGACCTTGTCTTGCGTGATCAGTTGGCGCGCCTTCTCGGCAAACAACGGCCAGTTCGAGGCAGGGTCCACCACCAC